>CAYMSE010000197.1:0-6026 GCA_964392935.1 uncultured Oleiharenicola sp. | reverse complement strand
CACCGCCGCCGGCACGATCATCTGCAGGAACCCGCCCACCAGCACGCCGCCGCAAAGCACGTGCATGCGGGTCAGGTCGCCCCACGCCCACCAGAATCCCGCCAGCAGGGCGGACAGGATCGCGAGGTTCAGCCACACGGGCGACAAAGCCGGTTCGGTGAAACGGCCGAGCACCTGGCAGGCCGCGCTGAAGGCGGCGGCGAGGCACACGAAAACCATGTAGGGGAAAAGCAGGACGCCGAGATGCGCGCCGAGGAAAACGCGATACGCCGTGTCCGGCGGCAGATCGAGGCCGAGCACGCGGCACAACGGCTCGGCGGCGCCGAGCACCGCCATCGAAACCGCCACCAGCACGACCGTGACCAGGAGCAGCCAACTGCTGACCTTGCTGACCAGGGCGAAGGCCGCGCCGCGCTGCCGGTGCTCCAGCTCCTGCGACAGCGTCGGCACGAACGCCGCCGTCAAGGCGCCCTCGCCCAGCAGGCGGCGGAAAAGGTTCGGCAGGGTGAAGGCGGATACGAACGCCGAATTCAGGGCGCTCGTGCCGAAGGCCGCGGCGATGAAGATCTCGCGCACGAGGCCAAGGAGGCGCGAGGCCACCGTGGCCGTCGCCACCACGCTGATGTTTTTCAGGCTCTTGGACACGGATGCGGGCAACAGGGCGGCGCCAGCGGCCTCGCGGGAGCTCGGCCTTCCTGACGGAAGACACCGCCGGCCCGGCGCGGGCGGGTCACTCCATCGTGAGCTTCAGCAAGCCGCCCTCGATGGTGGCTTCATTGACCTTGGCCCAGGCGGACTTGATCTCGTCCGGCACCTTCTTCCGGCTGAGCAGATGGTTCATCAACGGGTTCGCCGCGCCGGGGATCAGGTGGATCGGGCAGGATCCCAAATAGAGGGTATGCGGCACATAGACCACATCGTCGCCGGAGCGCTTGAGGCTGCCGGTCGTGATGACGAACACCTCGTGGGTGAGTCCGTACCAGTTGAGCACGCACTTGAACCCGATCTGCAGTTCGCTGCCGACGAATTTGAAATTCGGGGTGCCGGGATTGAAGATCCCGTCGTAGCTCGACTTGGCGGCTTCAGGCTTGGCCGCATCCGCCTTGGGCGCCGGTTTGGCGGGCGTGGCGGGCGGCGGAGCGCTGGCCAGCACCGAGGCCGCCCAGGCGTTGAGTTCGTCCTCGTTGAGGTCCACCGCGGTGCCGGCCACGAGCGACTTCTGCTTGGCGGACCACGCCTGGCCCTTGGCCTTGGCTTCGCTGCCGGGCAGGAAATAGACCGTGCCGCGCGCGGGCTCCTTGGGCATTTCCTTCACCGGCGACACCGGCTTGAACACCAGATAGACGCAGGCCGCGATCAAGCCGCACGCGAGACCGAGGATCGCACCCAGTGCGACTTCGGTGGTGCTCGGGCCGTACAGGGCTTTTTCGATTTTCTTGTCTGCCATGGAGAGAAGGGGTTCGCCACGGCGTGGGCCGCGGACATCGGATTGCCGATGGGGGCATGATTGAACGCGGCCCGGCCCGCAAGGCGAGCCTGTTCTCCGCCGCAACCCGCCGTTCACAATCGATTTGCCAACGCCGTCCCCCGTGGGGAGGTTTGCGCGCTCCATGGATTTCACGGCGCAGTTCAATTCCTACCTGGCCCGGGCGGAGAAGGCGGTGCAGGAGCATCGTCCCCGGAACGGCCCGGCCCGGCTGTGCGCCGCGACCGACTACACGCTCGCGGCCGGCGGCAAACGGCTCCGCCCCATCCTGGTTCTCGCCGCCGCCGATCTCTTCGGCGCGCCGGAAGACGCGGCCTCCGCCGCGGCGGCCGCGGTCGAGTTCATCCATACGTACTCGCTGATCCACGACGACCTGCCGTGCATGGACAATGACGACCTCCGGCGCGGCCGCCCCACCGCCCACAAGCAGTTCGATGAAGCCACCGCCCTGCTGGCCGGGGACGCGCTGCTCACCCACGCGTTCCTGCAGCTCGCCACCATCTACGGCGACCGTCCGGAAATTTGCGCGCGGCTGACCTACGTGCTCGGCCACGCCGCCAGCCACCTGCAGCTCATCGGCGGCCAGATGGAGGACCTGCAGGCCGAGAACAATCCCGCCGTCACCGCGGAGCAGCTCCGGTCCATCCATCTCAAGAAAACCGCCGCGATGATCGAAGCCTCGCTCGTGTTGGGCGCCACGGTTGCCGGCGCCGGCCGGGATCAGGTCGCGACGCTCGCCGCCGCGGGTTCGAATCTCGGCCTGGCCTTCCAGATCGTCGACGACGTGCTCGACGCCACCGCGGACACCGCGACGCTCGGCAAGACGGCCGGAAAGGATGCCAAGGCCGGGAAGACGACCTACGTGAAGCTCCACGGCATCGAAAAATCCCGGGAGCTGGCCCGCCGCCACACCGACGAGGCGCTGCGGGGCGTTCGCACCCTCCCGGGCGACACTTCCTTCCTCGTCGCGCTCATCGAATCGATGGCGCGCCGGGGCTTCTAGCGATGTCCGGCCTGCGGCAGGATTATCTCTTGCGGCAGATCGAGCTGCTGCGGCAGTTCACCGCCCGACTCGCCGGGCGCCGGCCCGACCGCGAACTCGAGGAAGCCCTGCTCCTCGCGTTCCACCTGCAGGAGCGGCTGCTGCCCCTGCCCCCGCACGAGTTCCTCCAACTCGATCTGCCCGGCCAGCTCGCCGCCCTCCGGCGGGACGAGACCCCGCGGGAGGGCAACGCGAAATGCCGGGCGCTCGCCGAGCTCCTCGCCGAGACGGCCACGCTCTACGGCTACAAGGGCCACGGGGAGCTGGCCGGCGGCGCGCGCCAGCTGGCGCTCTACGCCGCGTTGTCCGCCGCCGTCGGGGATCCCGCCGACGCGACCGCCCGCGCCCTCGTCGGACGATTGGTGCCCCTGCTCGACCCCGCGTGCCTGCACCCGCCGGTGGCCGGGCTGCTGGCGGAGTTCAACGCGCTGCCGTCCTCAGCGGGCTGATTCGACGAGCGCGCCGGGTTGGTCGGGCACGACTGCCAATCCCTCGAGCAACCGCGCGATTTCGGGGGCGCCATGGGTGAACCGCTCGCGCGGGGTCCAGCCGCGCAACTGCGCCGTCCCCTCCGGCCCGGAGTAAAAACAGCCGTGATTGTGGTAGGCGGTGCGGTCGACCTCGGCGTCGAACTCCAATTCCACCCAGTCGATTCCGCCCTGGTGCCGCCGGGTGCTGCGCGTGACCGCCACCTGCTGGGCCGCCTCCCGGGCCGCCTGCACCACGAACGCCTCGATCGTCACGCCGTCGGCCAGCGGCCGGGGCTCCGCGATGAACTGCGCCTCGGCGCGTCCGTCCGACCGCAGCAGATTGTAGACGCCGCTGTCCCCGTCCGCGGGATCCCGGTACCAGGCGGTGGCATCGTAGCGGAGCCGGAACCGGCCGACGCTGATCTCACGCCAGCGTCCGCGCTCCGTCACCGCGCGGGGATCGACGCAATCCGGGCGCAGGGCGAGGCCCTGCAGGAATCCGTTCGCCCGCGCGGCACCGGCGCCGTGCTCCGGCCACTCCGCGCTCGCGAGGTAGAGGACCGCGCCAATCACGACCAGGCGCACTTCCCGCAGGTTCGCTTCCCGCGACTGGGCGATCACGACCCGCTCGCCCCGATAGGAGCCGAGTTCAAATGCACCACGCTCCCGGACGACCCCCGGACGCACCCGCAGCAGGTCGGCGATCGTGCGCTCGTAGAGGGCCGCTTCCTCGCCCGCGCCCACGGCCAGCGGATACTCGAACCGCGCGACGAGGTAGTGCTCGGCCCCCGGCTCGCAATAGAACCGCTGCACCCGCACGTCCCCCATCGGCGAGGGGGTCAGGATGCCATCCGTCTTCGGTTCACCCGGGAACTGCGCCTCGATCGCCCAATTCGCGTGGGTGAAATGCACCTCGGCGTCGACCCGGACGGCCAACAGTGCGAGCAGGATCGTGGCAGCTCGGAACTGCATGCCGCCATTCCAGCCGCGCATCGAAAATCCCGCAAGCCCGGCTATTCTCCCCCAATCCGGGCCGAACGGCCCTGCTTCACTCCACCGGCATCGCCCCGCGCATGGCCGCGGCCAGCCGCACCGAGTCGGCGTCGGCCTGCCGGTCAAGCGCGGCGATCACGGCCCGCGCGTCCTCCGGCGTCCGATTCTGGCTCAACTTGAATTTGCCCTCGAGCCGGCTGATTCGGATCTCGAACGCCACGATCGCCGCCACGTTCCGGCGCAGGAAATCCCGCTCCTCCGGCACGCGGTACGGCGAATCCGCCGGCTCGTACGCCTGCACGGTGCGCAGGAGGAGTTCGCCCGCGCGCGCCTCGTCGAGCACCTGCGGTGCGCCGTACGCGTGCACGGCAACGTAGTTCCAGGTCGGCACGTGGGCGCCGTCCGTGACGTACCAGCCCGGAGAAATGTAGCCGTGGGCTCCCTGGAAGATCACCAGCACTTCCGCCGCGGCCGCGAAATGGCGCCACTGCGGGTTGGCGCGCGCCATGTGGCTGAGCAACACGCCGGGGCCGTCGGGTTGCGGCTCGAAGAGAAACGGCAGGTGGGTGGCGACGAGTCCGCCGTCACCGTGCGTCACCAGCGTCGCAAAGCTGTGGTCGCGGATCACGGCGGCGAGCCGCGCGGGATCATCCGCGCGGGAGTAGGCAGGGGTGTACATCCCCCTGACCTACGGGTGCCGCGGACACCCCGCAAGCACCCGGCCGGTGTTCCGGCGGGAATCAGGTTCGCTGTGCCGACCGGTCAGCTCGCGGCCATCGCCGCCTTCACGAGGTCGACGAACGAGCGCGCTTCCAGGGACGCACCGCCGATCAGGCCGCCGTCGATGTCCTTTTCGGCGAGCAGCTCGGGGGCGTTCGACGGTTTCATCGAGCCGCCGTAGAGGATGCGGACCTTCTGCGCGAGCGGCGCGCCGTAGAGCTTGGTGAGGAGATCGCGGATGAACGCGTGCACCTCCTGCGCCTGCGCGGTCGTCGCCACCTTGCCGGTGCCGATCGCCCACACGGGCTCGTAGGCGATCACGACGTTGGTGAGCTGCTCGGCGGTGACGCCCTTCAGCCCGCCCTCGACGTGGCGCTGCACGACCGCGAGGGTCGCGCCGGCCTCGCGCTCGGCGAGGGTCTCGCCGACACAGAGGATGGGCTTCAGCTGATTGGCCAGCGCGGCGACGACCTTCTTGTTGATGAAGGCGTCGGTCTCGGCGAAGTACGTGCGGCGTTCGCTGTGGCCGAGGATGACGTGCGTCACGAAGAGCGCGCGCAGCATCTCCGCGGCGACCTCGCCGGTGTAGGCCCCGTTCTTCTCGGGGTGCATGTTCTGCGCGCCGAGCTTGACGTTCGTGCCTTCGATCGCGCGCGCGGCGCTCTCGAGGCCCGTGAAGGGCGGGCACACGACGATGTCGACCGCGCCTTCGCGTCCGACCTCGGCGGCGATGTCCTTTACGAGCGCGGCGCCGTCGGCGGCGGTCTTGTTCATCTTCCAGTTGCCAGCGATGAGTTTTCTACGGGTCATGATATTGAAGTAGTGAGTAGCGGGTAGTGGGTAGCGAGTAGTATTTGCGTCGTCGTTGCGGGATGCCCGCTACTCGATGCTCACTACTCGCTACCGGATTCTTCAGGTTTCCAGGAACGCCACGCCCGGGAGGACCTTGCCTTCGAGGAGCTCGAGGCTGGCGCCGCCGCCGGTGGAGCAATGGGTGACGACCTTCGCCACCTTGAATTTCTTCGCGGCGGTGGCGGTGTCGCCGCCGCCCACGACCGTGACGGCGCCGGCCGCCGTGGCCTTGGCGATGGCATCGGCCATGGCCTTCGTGCCGTCGGCGAACTTGTCGACCTCGAACACGCCGGCCGGGCCGTTCCAGACAATCGTCCGGGCACGCGCGATCGCCTGTGCGAAGAGCTCACGGCTCTTCGGACCGGCGTCGAGGCCCATCCAGCCGGCGGGGATGCCCGCCTTGTCGTCGGCGGCGCCGACCTTAACCGCGGCGATGTCCTCGGGCGAGCCGGGGAAGCGGTCC
>CAYMSE010000196.1:0-7222 GCA_964392935.1 uncultured Oleiharenicola sp. | reverse complement strand
GTCTCGTGCTGCACCACGGGCCAGGCGTTCTCCGCCGTGGCGATCGCGGGCGTCACGTAGAGTCCGTAGAGGCGGCGCCCGCCGCAGAGGATGCGCCCACCCTGGCTCTTCACGTCGGCCAGCGCCCGTGCCATCGCCTCGACCGCGGCCTCGTCGATGAGCGGGCCCACCAGCGTGGCGGGGTCGAGCGGGTTGCCGACCGGGAGCGACTTGTACGCCTTCACGAGCGCGGCCGTCAGCTTCGCGCGCACGGACTCGTGCACGATCAGGCGGCGCGTTGTCGTGCAGCGCTGGCCCGCGGTGCCGACGGCGCCGAACACCAGGGCGCGCTGGGCGAGATCAAGGTCCGCCGAGGGCGTCACGATGATCGCATTGTTGCCGCCCAGCTCGAGGAGCGAGCGGCCGAAGCGGCCGGCGACCACCTCGCCGACGCGGCGGCCCATGCGGCTCGAACCGGTGGCGGAGACCAGCGGGACCCGGGGATCGGCCGCGAGGCGCTCGCCGACCGTCGCGCCGTCGCCGACCACGAGCGAGAAAATCGCCGGGTTCACCCCGCAGTCGCGGCAGACCCGCTCGGCGAGCTTGATGCAGGCGATGGCGGTCAGGGGCGTCTTTTCCGACGGTTTCCACAGCGTGCTGTCGCCGCACACCGCCGCGAGGGCGCTGTTCCAGGCCCACACGGCGACGGGGAAGTTGAACGCGGAGATGATGCCGACGACGCCGAGCGGCTGCCATTGCTCCAGCATGCGGTGGCCCGGCCGCTCGGATGCGATGGTGAGCCCGTGCAGCTGCCGCGACAGGCCCGTGGCGAAATCGCAGATGTCGATCATCTCCTGCACCTCGCCCTCACCCTCGGCCACGATCTTGCCGGCCTCGAGCGAGACGAGGCGCCCGAGCGCGGGCTTCGCCTCGCGGAGGGCCGCGCCGAGGCGGCGCACGACCTCGCCGCGCTTGGGCGCCGGCAGGTTGCGCCACTCGAGGAACGCGGCCTGCGCGGCCGCCGCCGCCGCCTCGTAGTCGGCGGCGCTCGCCTGGCGGACGCGGCCAAGCAGCGTGCCGTCGATCGGCGAGTGTTTTTCCAGCAGCGGCCCGGTGCCGCCCCAGGTGCCCGCGAAGACGCCCGGCAGCGGGGCCGTGCGGGCGAGGCCGAGCCGGGGAAAGATCGAACGGACGACGGAGGAAACGGAGGAGGACATGAGAGATACTTACGACTTACGATCTATGACTGATGACTGGTTGGAGGCGAACCCGCCACAAAGGAAAGTCGTATATCACAAGTCATCAGTCGTGAGTCAGTCGCCATAGACCTTCCCGCCCCACTGCGTGCCGAGGAAGGCGGCCAGCGAGACGGATTCCTGGGCGACAAAGCCCGGCGCGAGCTTGCCCTTGGCGTAGAGCTCGAGGACGCCGACGACGCCGGCGGCCGTGGTCAGCTGGATGGCGTTGAGCCGGCGGCCGCGGATCGTGCCGCCGTGCATTTTCTTGATGAAGCTGCGCTGCTTCAGGCCCCCGCCCTGTTCGTGGCCGACGACGTTGACGTAGAAGACGACGACGTCCGACTCCGTGAGCGGCACCTCCTGGTCGAAGATCTGCGTCACGAGTTCCTGCCGCGGGGCGAGGTTCAGGTCGTGGAGCAGGAACTTCATGAGGTCGCGGTGCCCCGGGTAGCGCATGGTCTTGTAGTTCAGCTCGCCGACGCGCCCGGCGAAGGTCTGGCACATCGTCGCCACGCCGCCCGAGGTGTTGAAGGCCTCGTACTCGGTGCCGTCGATCGTGATGCGCTCCACGCCGTCGAGCGGCATGGTGGTGACGACCTTCCCGCCGTACAGCGCCTCGCCGGCCTGGCAGTACTCGTTGATGAGCCCGGCGGTGCTCCAGCTCAGGTAGTACTTCATCTGGTTGCTCGCGTTGAGCGGCAGGGCGCCGACGCGCATCTCGCAGCTGCGCACGTACTCGAACGACGACGCCAGCGAGCCGCCGACGATGTTGATCGCGCCGGGCGCGAGGCCGCACTGCGGCATCAGCGTCGCGCGCGGGGCCGAGGCGGCGAGGGACTTCACGTAGGCGGTGGTGCCGACGTCCTCGGTGAGGTCGAAGTACGAGACTTCCGCCGCGGCGCAGGCCTTGGCGATGGTCCGGTTGAGGTAGTACGGGGCCGCGCTGACGACGGCGTCGACGCTGCGCACGAACTCGGCCAGGTCGCGCGGGTGGTTGACGTCGACGTGGGCGAACTTCGCCTTCTTCAGGCCGTGGAGGTCGATGCCCGCGCGGGTGTCCGCGAGGACGACCCGCCGGCAGAAGCGGCAGGATTCGAGGAGCGTGGCGATGGTGCCGCCGACTTTGCCGGCGCCGATGATTCCGATTTTCATGTGAGGGGTTGAAATGGGCTGACCACGAATGAACACCCATGGACACGAAGGCGGCGATCCATCGCCGCTATTCGTGAGAATTCGTGTCGATTCGTGGTTGAGGATTGCCGGTTCTTAGTGCGCGTGCGCCGCTTCCTGGACCTTGCGCGGGTCGGTCGCGGCGATGATGGCGCTGACGGCCTTCTGGTTGAAGCCCTTGAAGCCGCCCTTGCGCTCGAGGTTCTCGAGGTGGCTGCCAATGGCGCCGTCCCGGCGGAAACCGTCCGCCTGCGCCGCGGTGATGAGGCCCCGCGCGAGGAGCGCGTCGATGCGCCGCGGGGCCACCGCCCAGCGCTCGCCCTCGGTGAAGGCCTGCTTGAGGAACGGGAAGTCGGAGAACGGCTTCATCGTGGCGATGCCCTCGGCCGCGAGCTGCTCGCGCAGCAGCGGATGGTTGAAGCGCGCCTCGAGGTGGTGCATCCCGGCCTGGAGGAAGCTGTCGCCGTGCAGGCCGCACCAGAGGCCGACGGTGCGGACGAAGCCGACCTCGGGCAGCCGCTGCGCGGCGTAGTCCTCGTTGACCTCCTCCGGCTGCAGGTCGACGTCCGCGAAGACGACGATGCCGACCGCGGGCGATTCCATGACCTGCGCGCCCCAGCCGGCCTCGGCGCCGGCGTAGAAGCGCTCGCGCTTCTCGAGCCCGAGCCGCTCCATGAACTGCACGAGGTCGGGGAAATGCCGGCGCGAGCAGCGGAACGTGTGGTGGTCGTGGTTCGCCCAGCCGAGCCCGAGCTGGTCCTGCCGGCGCTTCTGCACGCGGCCGGCCCGGTTGCGGAACATCCAGAACTCGCGCTCCTCGGCGAAGAACAGCTCGCAGGCCACGTCGCGGCCGACCAGCGCCAGGCAGCGCTCGAGCACGGCGAAGGCGTGCCGCACGCCCTCGTCGTCGGCGGCGAAGTCGCGCCGGCGCGTGCGCCACAGCTCGCGGGTCTTCCACACCGCCTCCGCGAATCCCGGGGCCGGCTCGCTCACCACGAAGCCGCGGTAGCCCAGCCGCTCGACCGCCTGCAGGAGCGCGCCGGGCTCCTCGCTGACGTTCACCACCCGGTAACGCGCGCCCGGCCG
This sequence comes from uncultured Oleiharenicola sp., assembly GCA_964392935.1. GTDB lineage: Bacteria > Verrucomicrobiota > Verrucomicrobiia > Opitutales > Opitutaceae > Lacunisphaera. The sequence continues at coordinate 3,749 of CAYMSE010000196.1, read as the reverse complement.
CCCGCTCGGCTCGCCGGCCAGGCCGTGCCGGGCCAGGAAGTCGGCGAGGCACTCGGGGCGGACCGCCAGCGACCGCGGGACGGGCGACGGATCGGCCTGCAGGCTGACCAGCACGCGCGGCAACATGGCGTGGGGATGGGCGAGCACGGTGAAGTGCACGGGGGCGTCCGAGCTCTCGGTGACGAAGCCGGCGGCGCGGAACGCCGGCTCGTGGTTCTGCGAGACGACGAAATGGTCGGTCCACTCGAAGAACTCGGTGCCGGTTTCGTCGTGCATGCGCTGCGCGAGCCGCGCGGCGAACGGGTTTTTCTCCAGGAAGGCGTTGATGTGCCGGGACAGCAGCGCCTCGGCCTCGTAGGCCAGCGGCCAATTGAAATTGGCGGGTGTGGGCAGGGAAGACATGGGGTTTTTGCCAGTGTCATAAATATCGCATTCGAATTACCAAGGCATTTCTGTCGCGCCACGCTCTACAGGGAGACAGTCCGGGAAATTGCTGGAGCGGCCGCGGGCAGGCGCAATGCTGGCCCGAGCCCCGTCTTCCCCACCCCATGAAAACTGACTCCCGGTTCCGGGCCGCCGCGGCGGCCTTCCTGCTGGCCGCGTCGGTGTCGCTCCCCGGCGCCGACAAGCTCGATCTCGAGCGCAACACGCCCGTCCCCGAGGGCACGACCATCCCGCTTCAGGATTTCTTCCGCCCCGCGCTCTTCCGCGACCCGCGGATCAACCCCGGCGGCACGCACATCGCCGCGCTCGTGACCAAGGGCGTCGACAAGTACAGCCTCCTGGTCTACGACATCGCGAAGCAGAGCATCGAGTCGGTCTCCGGCCTGCGCGAGCAGCAGATCGGCTCGTTCGACTGGCTCACCGACCGCCGGCTGATGTTCCGGTTCGAGCAGGACAAGGTCTTCCCGGTCGGCGTGTATGCCGTCGAGGTGGGCGCGATGGACCGCGCCTATCCCCTGCTGCAGCTCAACAACGTCCGCTTCATCTCCGTGCCCCCGGCCAAGCGCGACGAACCCGTCATCTGGATCTACTACGACAGCGAGACGCGCAAGGACCGCGGCCTGGCGAAGCTGAACACCGGCCTGAGCACCGGCACCGTGGTGGACATCAATTTCCGCGGCACGATCGAGAGCGCCAACTACGCGCTGATCCAGGAGAACAACGAGCGCCACATCGCCGCCGCGCTGGATTCGCTGCTGCTGCCGGGCGAGTTCACCACCAACTACTACGCCGACAAGACCGGCGCGCCCGTCCTCGCCACCGCCGGTCCCGGCGCGCGCGAGCGCCTCTACTACGCGGAGGGCAAGGAGTGGAAGCAGTCCCCGATCGTCCCCGACCTCAACCCGGTGTTCGCCGCCGGCAACGAACCCGGCCAGGTCATCGGCCTCGGCGACCTGACCGGCGGCAAGCCCCGCCCGCTCCAGGTGATGGACGTGCGGACGCGCCAGCCGGTGCTCGAGCTGCTGCAGGACAAGGGCTACGACTTCAACGGCTGGCTCTACCGCGACCCGGCCACGCACGAGATTGTCGGCGTGTACTACCACCGCGGCGGGCCGCAGTCGGTCTGGTTCACCGAGGTCTACCGCGGGTTGCAGAAGGTCCTCGACGGCTTCTTCCCCGGCCTCTCCGTGCGCCTGCTCGGCAGCGACGAGAAGCTCGGCACCTTCCTGGTCGAGACCTCCTCGGACCGGCAGCCGCCGATCTACTACACCGTCGACCTGGCGAAGCGCCTCGTCGCGCTCGTGAAGAACTCCGCCCCGTGGATCGACCCGAAGCGGATGCGCCCGACCGCGATCATCAAGTACAAGACCCGCGACGGCCGGGCGCTCGACGCGTACGTGACGATGCCCGCCGGCGCGACGAAGGAAAACCCGCCGCCGCTCGTGGTGCTGGCCCACGGCTGGCTCGAGCCGCGCGCGACCTGGCGCTTCGAGCCCACCGTGCAGTTCCTGGCCAGCCGCGGCTACGCGGTGTTGCAGCCCAACCTCCGCCGCGACGAAGGCTACCGGTGGATGGTCCCGCACGCGGACGAATGGGACGTGGGCAAGATGCACGACGACGTGACCGACGCGGCGCGGACGCTCGTGAAGAGCGGCTTGGTGGACCGCAACCGGGTCGCGATCATGGGCGAGCGGATCGGCGGCTACCTCGCCCTCAGCGGCCTCACCCGCGAAGCCGGCCTCTACCGGTGCGCGGTGTCCATCGGCGGCCTCTACGACTGGGCCGACTGGTTCCGCGACCGGAAATTCTACGAACTGAACGACAACCAGTACGAGTTCCTCACGACCAAGATCGGCGACCCGGCGAAGGAGAAGGACAAGTTCGCCGCGCTCTCGCCGGTCAACGCGGCGGACAAGGCCGCCGGCCCGGTGTTCGTCGCCCACATGAAAGACGACGGCTACATCAGCGTGAACCAGGCCACCAAGCTCATCTCGGCGCTGAAGGACCACAACGTGGAGTGCGACACCTTCCTGATCCCGGACGAATTCGGCGACATCCTCCGGCTCGACACCCGCGTGGAGCTCTACGGCCGCATCGAGGCGTTCCTCGCGAAGCACCTGGCGACGGCGAAACCCTGAGCACTGGGTGGAACGCGCTGACCCCAGCGCGTTGGCCGGGAAGTACCGGCGCGCGTCGGACAAGCGTCTTGCGGTCAAGCCGCTCCACCCCGGCGCCCGGTGCGGCGTGACGTGACTTTCGTCATATATCCCGGCAGCGTCGGGCGTGCTACCCTCAGGCATGACCTCCCCCGCGCCCTGCTCGCTGCCCGCGCCGACCCGCCGCACCGGGATGTACGGGGCTTTCGCCTTCGGGAGCGTCCTCGTCTCAAGCTTCCTGCAGATCTCGCTGTCCTCCCGCCTCAATGCCACGGCCGGTGAACTGACGGCCACCTTCGCCCTCGGCGCGCTCTACGGCGCCCTCGGCGTGCTGCACGGTGCGATCGCCCGCGCGTACCCGCGCGGGACCACGTTGCTCTACCTTGCGATGACCGCCGTCGCGACCGCGCTGGTGTTCGTCAGCCCGGCGAAGGGCTTCTTCGGCATCGTGCTGCTGCCGATGGTCGCCGTCGGCATCTTCGAGTATCCCGTCGTGTGGGCGTGGCTGAACGGCCTCTACTTCTTCGCGGTCAGCGTCGCAGTCCTGTGGTGGCAGTTCGGCCCGCACGCGATTCCCGACGCCATCATCAGCTACATCGCCGCCTACGCCTTCACCGGGGTCTTCACCACGATCACGAAGCAGGCGCTCGACGCGCGCTTCCGCGCCGAGGCCCTGCGGCTGGAACTCGAGCAGGCCAACGAGCGGCTGCGCGCCTACGCCACGCAGGCCGAGGAGCTCGCGACGACCCGCGAGCGCAACCGCGTCGCGCGCGAGATCCACGACGGCGTGGGGCACTACCTTACCGTGGTGAAAACGCAGCTCGACGCCGCCGCGGCGCTCATCCCCGGCCGGCCCGACGACGCGCGCTCCGCGGTGTGGAAGGCCGCCCGGCTCGCGGCCGAGGCGCTGGACGACGTGCGCCGCTCCGTCGGCGCGCTGCGCACCGACGTCCCCCGCCCGCCGCTGCCGGAGGTGCTGCGGGAGCTGGCGGGCCACGGCGAACCGGTGCCGACGCTGGCCATCGAGGGTGCGCCCCGCCCGCTCGCGCCGGGCGTCGAGCACGCGCTCTTCCGCGCGGCGCAGGAAGGCCTCACCAACGTCCGCAAGCACGCCCGCGCCCAGCGCGCCCTGCTGCGCCTGGACTACCG
>CAYMSE010000195.1:0-4111 GCA_964392935.1 uncultured Oleiharenicola sp. | reverse complement strand
GGTCGCCGCGAAGCTCGGCGTCAGCATCAAGACCGTCGAAACGCACCGCGAGAACATCAAGAACAAGCTCGGCCTCGACTCGCACGCGGAGCTGGTGGCGCGCGCCGCGCAGTGGCTGCGCGAGCAGCACGGCGCGTAGGCGCGAGCACGCGGCTTTCCCGTTGCGACCCCGCGGCGCGGGTACATCCTGCGGGCATGAAGAAGCTGCTGGTCGGGATCGCCGCTGTCGTGGCAGCGGGCCTCATCAACGCCGCCGGCGCGGCCGACACGGATCTTGCCGGCCTTGCGGACGAGATTGCGCGCAACCACGACCGCGCGCTCACCCGGCTCCGCGACTGGATCCGCGAACCGGCGATCGCCGCCGAGAACCGCGGGTTCCCCGACGGCGCGGAGCGGATGATCGCCCTGCTGAAGGAAGTCGGCTTCCAGCGCGCCGAGCGCGTCGACACCGACGGCAAGCCCGGCGTATTCGCCGTGCTCGACGCCGGCGCCCCCAAGACGGTCGGCATCTATTTCATGTACGACGTGAAGCAGTTCGACCCCGCGGAATGGACGTCGCCGCCGCTCGACGCGGCGCTGGTGGACCGGCCGGGGCTCGGCCGCGTGATCGTCGGCCGCGGGGCGGTGAACCAGAAGGGGCCGGAGTCCGCGTTCCTCGCCGCGCTCGACGCCTTCCGCACCGCCGGGCGCAGGCTGCCGGTCAACCTCGTGCTCGTGGCCGAGGGCGAGGAGGAGATCGGCTCGCCGCACATCGACCAGATCGTGCGGCGGCCCGACGTGCAGGCGGCGCTGGCGAAGTGCGTCGGCGTGTTCATGCCCTTCGCGTCGCAATACCGCGACGGCGCCGTCACCGTGAACCTCGGCGCCAAGGGCATCGTGGAGTGCGAGCTCACCGCGAGCGCGCTGGCCTGGGGCCGCGGGCCGATGCGCGACACGCATTCGTCGTACAAGGCCATGGTCGACAGCCCGGCCTGGCGGCTCGTGCAGGCGCTGCACACGCTCGTCACGCCCGACGGCAACACGCCCGCCATCGACGGGCTGCTCGACAAGGTCCGCCCGCTTTCCGCCGCGGACAAGGCGCTCGTCGCCACCGCCGCCAAGGGCCTGAACGAAATGCAGTACAAGGTCGCCACCGGCGCGCAGCGGTGGATCGACGACCTGCCGTTCCGCGAGGCGCTGGAGCGGCTGGCCGCGGCGCCGACGGTGAACATCGAGGGGCTTTACGGCGGTTACACCGGGCCGGGCGGCAAGACCGTGCTGCCGTACCGGGCGTCGGCCAAGCTCGACCTGCGCCTCGTGCCGGACCAGACGGCCGAGGAGGCGGCCCGCGCGCTCAAGGCGCACCTGGCCAAGCGCGGCTTCGGCGACATCGAGGTCAAGGTCACCGGCGGGTACAATCCGACGACCACGCCCGTGGACACGCCGCTCATCCAGGCGCAGCTCGCCGTGCTGCGCCGCCACGGCATCGAGCCGGTGCTGTGGCCGCGCCTCGCGGGCTCGTACCCGGGATTCATCTTCACCGAGCCGCCGCTGCAGCTCGCCGCGGGGCACTTCGGCCTCGGCCATGGCGGCGGCCAGCACGCGCCCGACGAATACTACCTCATCGAGTCGACGAACCCAAAGGTCCAAGGTTATGACGGCGCCGCGCTGGCGTATGCGGAGTATCTCTACGAGCTTGCGCGCTGACCGCCCGAACCCGCGATGACCCAATCCGCTTCCGCCCCAGCCGCCTTTGGCGCCCTCGAAACCCCCGAACAGCTGACTTCCGCCCAGATCGACGCGCGCGCCCGCGCCCTGCTCGCCGGGCTCACGCTCGACGAGAAACTCGGCCTGCTGGACGGCGACACGCCCTTCTGGCCGGGCTTGGCGGAGATGATGGCCCCCGGCGGCTACGCCAGCCGCCCCTGGGTCGCCGGCGCCGTGCCGCGCCTCGGGATCCCGGGCATCCGCTTTGTCGACGGCCCGCGCGGCATCATCATGAATGGCGCCACCACCTTCCCGGTCTCGATGGCCCGCGGTGCATCCTGGGACACCACGCTCGAGGAACGCATCGGCGATGTCATCGGACGGGAACTCCGCGCCCTCGGCGGCAATCATTTCGGCGGCGTGTGCATCAATCTCCTGCGCCATCCCGCCTGGGGTCGCGCCCAGGAAACCTACGGCGAGGACCCGCGCCACCTCGGCGCGCTCGGGGCGGCCCTGGCGCGGGGCGTCCAACGGCACGTCATGGCCTGCGTGAAGCACTTCGCGCTGAACTCGATGGAGAACGCCCGCTTCAAGGTCGATGTCACGATCGACGCCCGCGCGCTGCATGAAATTTACCTGCCGCATTTCAAGACCGTGGTGGACGCCGGGGTCGCGTCGGTGATGAGTGCCTACAACAGCGTAAATGGGGAGTGGTGCGGACAGAACCGCGGCCTGCTCACGACCATCCTGAAGGAGCAGTGGGGGTTTGCGGGTTACGTGATGTCCGACTTCATCTTCGGCCTGCGCGACGCCCGAAAGGCGGTGCTGGCCGGCCAGGACGTCGAGATGCCGTTCAGCATGTTCTTCCATCGCGACCTCAAGGCCCTCGTGGAGCGCGGCGAGGTGCCGCTGGCCCGCGTGGATGACGCCGCGCTGCGTTCGCTCCGCCAGCAGGTGCGTTTCGGCCAGGGCCGGAACCCGGCGGACTATGCGCCCGCGGCGGTGGGTTGCGCGGCCCACCGGGCGCTCGCCCGCGAGGCGGCCGCCAAGAGCATCGTCCTCCTGCAGAATGCCGGCGCCGCGCTGCCGCTCACCGGCGTGCGACGGATCGCGCTGATCGGGCGCCTCGCCGCGAAGGCCAACACCGGCGACGGAGGCTCGAGCAACACCCAGCCCGCGTACGTGGTCACGCCGCTCGACGGGTTGCGCGCGGCGCTCGGTCCCGACGCGGTGGCCTTCGACGATGGTGGCGAGCCCGCCCGCGCGGCGCGCGGCGCGGCGCAGGCTGAGGCGGCCGTCGTGGTCGTCGGCTTCACGCACGAGGATGAGGGCGAGTACATCCCGCCGGACATGATCCCAATGTTCGCGCCGACCTTCCCGCCCCCGACTGCGGCAGAGGAGCCGATCGCCCGGAAGATCCTGCCCGGCCACGGCCAGCAGGAGGGTGGATTCTCGCCGGGCGGCGACCGCGACCGGCTCACGCTGCATCCCCGCGACGAGGCGCTGATCCAAGCCGTCGCGGCCGCCCAGCCGCGCACGATCGTCGTGCTGATGGTCGGCAGCGCCGTCATCGCCGAGGCGTGGCGCGAGCGCGTCCCCGGCATCCTCGTCCTCTGGTACGGCGGCATGGAAGGCGGCCACGCCCTGGCGGACGCCTTGCTCGGCCGCGTGAATCCCGGCGGGCGCCTGCCGTGCACTTTCCCGCGGCGCGCGGAGGATTTGCCCGGGTTCGACCGCAACGCCACGGCGATCACCTATGATCTCTGGCACGGCTACCGGAAGCTCGCCCGCGACGGGAACGCCGCGGCGTTCCCGTTCGGGTTCGGCCTGAGCTACACCACCTGGCGGCTGGCGAACCTGCGCCTGGCCGCACCGGACCTGCGGCCTGGTGACACGCTCGAGGCCACGGTGGACGTGACCAACACCGGACCCGTCGCCGGCGACGAGGTCGTGCAGCTCTACGTCGCGGCCCGCGGTTCCCGGGTCGAGCGCGCGGCGCGCGAGCTGAAGGCATTCGCGCGCGTGACCCTGGCCCCCGGCGCCACGCAGGCGGTAACGCTCACCGTGCCGGTCGCGGCCCTCGCCGATTACGACGAGGCCCGCGGCTGGGTGGTGGAGCCGATTGAATACGACGCGATCATCGCGCGGCACGCCGAGGACGCGGGGCTGGCCGCACGCTTTCGCGTCGCCTGATCAGCGCGCCCGCCAACCGAAGCGCTCGACGTTGGAAACCGGCTTGGGGAGGTTCTCGTCGAGCTCGATCGCCTCGAAGATCGTGCGCACAGGCGTGAACCAGAGCTTCGGGTAGAGCAGCCATCTGGCGATGCGCAGGGCCCGGTGGCCCGGCTGGCCGCGGTCGCCGATGCGCGGCGCGATCTCGCGCCAGCGCTCGACGGACTCGTCGGTCACGCCGGGCTGGTTGATG
>CAYMSE010000194.1:0-3078 GCA_964392935.1 uncultured Oleiharenicola sp. | reverse complement strand
CCATTCAGATTGTCCGGCAGCCTAGGGGTAGGCCGCCGGGCGACCGCCCGCCTCGTGCGGGCGAATCGCCGGGAGCCTGACTACAGGCCCCGGCGGTTTCTTTTCCGCCAGGCGGGTTCAGCCGTCCTTGCGGGCGGCGGGAATCATCACCGAGGCGACGATCGAGCCCGCGAGCACCGTCCCGATGATGCCGAGGGAAAGATGGATCGGGATCGAGACATAGCCGGAGGCGAGCATCTTCACGCCGACAAAGACGAGGATGACCGCGAGCCCGAGGTTCAGGTAGCGGAAGAGCTGCATCACGCCCGACACGGCGAAATAGAGCGAACGGAGCCCGAGGATCGCGAAGATGTTCGACGTGAAAACGATGAACTCGTTGCGCGTGATGGCGATCACCGCCGGGATGGAATCGAGCGCGAACATGACGTCCGTCGTCTCCACGATCAGCAGCACGAGGAACAGCGGCGTGGCGTGCAGGCGGCCGTCGAGGCGGGTGAAGAAATGCCCGCCGGCGAAATTCGGGCTGACGGGGACGAAGCGCCGCGCGAGGCGCACCGCCGGGTTCTTCTCGGGCTCGAAGCCGTCGTCCTTCTTGGGCCGCGCCAGCTTGATGCCGGTGTAGACGAGGAACGCGCCGAACACGTAGATGATCCCGTGGAACGCGTTGATCAGGCTGATGCCGGCGAAGATGAAGATCGCCCGCATGACGACCGCGCCGAGGATGCCCCAGAAGAGCACGCGGTGCTGGTGCTTCGGCTCGACGCGGAAATACTGGAAGATGACGATGAAGACGAAGACGTTGTCGACGCTGAGGCAGAGCTCGACGATGTACCCGGTGAAGAATTCCAGCGCGGGCCCGGCGCCGAGCTTGAACGACAGGAGAAGGTTGAAGGCCATCGCGAGGCCGAACCACACGACGCACCAGGCCAGCGCCTCCTTCAGCGACACGACGTGCGCCCGCCGGTTGAACACCCCGAGGTCCAGGGCCAGCATCAGGCCGACGAAGGCCAGGAATCCGGCCCACGCCCACCAGGGCAGGGTGCTGAACATCGCGAGCGAGAGGGTCATGGGCCGCGGAGTGTGGGCCGCGGCCGTGGGACGGGGCATGCGGGGAGTGGCTGGAATGCCCGGGCGGTGTTTCCACGCGGTGCCGCCGCGGGGCCGGCAAATCCTTTGACTTTGGCCCGCGGGCGCGTTCATCGATTTGTGACCATGTTTCGTCGCCTCCTGCTCCTGCTCACCCTCGCCACGCTCGCGCCGGCGGCCTGGGCGCAATCCGACCCGGCCAAGTCGGCCGATGACGCCCAGCACGCGCTCAACACCACCGCGGCCGCCGCCGTCGCCACCGGCCAGGCCGGCGCGCGGACGCCGGACTTTCTCGAGCACCTCGTCGACTTGGTCCTCGAACTGTTCAACGTCCGCACGAGCGAGAACACCGTCACCCACTACGTCATCGCCGCGCTGTTCCTCGTCGGCGCCGTGCTGCTGCGCCGGGTGGTGACCAACATCCTCTTCCACTACCTCAAGCGGCTGGCGGCGCGCACCGAGACGACGCTGGACGACAAGCTGTTTCCCGCGATGGAGGCGCCGACCGCGGCCTTCATCATGGTCACGGGCATCTTCGCCGCGCTGAAGGTGCTCAAGCTCTCGGAGAGCACGGACCACTACCTCGCGGCCGGCTCCACCGTTGCGTTCTCGCTCGTCATCTTCTGGGGGCTGCTCCGCGGCTTCGACGCCGTGCTCGACCACGCGCACGAGATCGCCCGCGAGCGCGCTCTGGGCATCGCGGCGTTCATGCCGTGGATCAAGAAGACGCTCGTCGCCGTCTTCGTCATCCTCGGTGGCCTGCTCATCATCCAGAGCCTCGGCTACAATGTCACCACGATCCTGCAGGGCCTGGGCATCGGCGGCCTGGCCTTCGCGCTCGCGGCGCAGGACACGATCGCGAACCTCTTCGGCTCGATCGTCGTGGCCATCGACCAGCCGTTCAAGCTGGGCGAGGCGGTGCGGATCGGCGGCAACGAGGGCGTGGTCGAGGACATCGGCCTCCGCTCCACCAAGCTGCGCACGCCGGGGCGCAACCTCATCATCATCCCGAACAAGACCGTCGCGGGCGAGGCGATCGTGAACAACTCGCGTTTCATCGGGCGGCGCGTCGAGCAGGTCTTCGGCCTGACCTACGACACGAAGGCCGACCAGATGCAGGAGATCGTCGCCGAGATCCGCCGCATCGTGGAGGCGGAGCCGGACGTCGACCGGGCGTCGGTCCACGTCTACTTCCGCGACTTCCAGGCGTCGTCGCTCGACATCTGGTGCGCGTTCAACCTCAACAACCCGGATTTCGCGAACCACCTGGCCGTGCGCCAGCGCGTGAACCTCGCGATCATGCACGCGGTCGAGAAACGCGGCCTCTCGTTCGCCTTCCCGACGACGACGCTGCACGTGGCGTCGACGCCGGACGCGGCGAAGTCCTGACCCGGCGCGCTACGGCTGCGCGCCGGTGGCGCGCTCGTAGCCGGCGCGCGCGGCGAGGTAGTCCCAGCGGGCCGCGGCCAGCCCGGCCTCGGCGCGGGCCAGCGCGGTCTGCGTGTCGAGGAGGTCGGTGACGACCGCGGCGCCGTTCTGGTAGCGCTCCTGCACGACACGCAGGCTCTCCTCGCTGGCGCGGACGTTCGTCTCGTGGGCCGCGATGGAGTCCCACGCGCGCTCGAGTTCGCTCGCGGCGGTCCAGACTTCCTGGCGGACCTGCAGCTGGCGGTTCTCCAGCGCGGCCTCCTCGCGGGCGAGTTCCGCGCGGGAGCGGCCGAGGCGGCGGTGGCGCGCGCCGCCGTCGAACACCGGCAGGTCGACCGACAGGCCGGCCTGCCATTCGCGCGTCTCCGGGAGCCACGCGGTGTCGTTCCAGCCGAAAGAGCCGTCGGCGCGCAGCTTCGGCGCCCGGGCGGCGCGGGCGCCCTGCACGCTGGCGCGCGCCGCGGTCGTGCGCTGGGCGGCGGCCTGCAGTTCCGGCCGGCGGTCCAGCGCGCGGGCCAGGGCGGCGGCCAGTTCCTCTTCGGCCGGCGGCGCGAGGGTCTCTGG
>CAYMSE010000193.1:0-12967 GCA_964392935.1 uncultured Oleiharenicola sp. | reverse complement strand
CGCGCCTATGCCGCCGAACGCAAGGTCGGGATCATCGGCGACGTGCCGATCTTCGTCGCGCTCGACAGCGCCGACACCTGGCAGAACCGCGCGGTGTTCCGCCTCGACGACCACGGCCAGCCGCTCGCGGTGGCGGGCGTGCCGCCCGACTATTTCTCGGCCCTCGGCCAGCTCTGGGGCAACCCGCTCTACGACTGGGATCACCTCCGCCGCACGGGCTACGCGTGGTGGCTGGAGCGGCTGCGCGCGGCCTTCGAGCTGTACGACATCATCCGCCTCGACCACTTCCGCGGCTTCGACACCTACTGGGAGATTCCCGCCCGCGCGCCCGACGCCCGCACCGGCCAGTGGCGCAGCGGGCCGGGGCTGGAGTTCTTCCACGCGGTGCAGCGCGCGCTGCCCGCCGCCCGCATCATCGCCGAGGACCTCGGTTACATCGGGCCTGACGTGGTGAAGCTGCGGCGCGACGCCGGCCTGCCGGGCATGAAGATCCTCCAGTTCGCCTACGGCCACGATGCCAACAACGCCAACCTGCCGCATTTCTACCCGCCCGACAGCGTCGCCTACACCGGCACGCACGACAACATCACCGCCCGCGGGTGGCTCGAGTCGTTGCAGCCGCCGTACGCGCAGAAGGTCGCGGAGTATTTCCAGCTCACCGGCGACGCGTCCGCCTGGCCGATCATCCGCGCGGCCTTCGCGACGTCGTCGCGCCTGGCGGTCATTCCCATGCAGGACCTGCTCGACCTGCCCGCCGCGGCCACGCTGAACCGCCCCGGGACGACCGACGGCAACTGGCAGTGGCGCTTCACCGCGGACGAGCTGGCCGCGCTGCGCCGCGACCGGGCCGCCACGCTGCGGCACTGGATCGACCTCTACGACCGCACCGGCGACCGGCCGGTGAAGGACTACAGCGAACCCCCCGCGCCATGACCCCGCAACGTCCCCTTTCCTTCCCGGCGCTCTGGAACATGAGCTTCGGGTTCCTCGGCATTCAGTTCGGCTGGGGCCTGCAGATGGCCAATATGAGCCCGATCTACAAGTACCTCGGCGCGGCCGACGAACAGATCGCGCGGCTCTGGCTCGCCGCCCCGCTCACCGGGCTGATCGTGCAGCCCATCATCGGCGCGATGAGCGACCGCACCTGGTGCTGGCTCGGCCGCCGCCGCCCGTACTTCCTCGTCGGCGCCGTCCTGAGCTCCCTCGCCCTGCTGCTGATGCCCAACGCCGGCTCGCTGGCGGGGTGGCTGATCCCGCACCTGCCGAAGTTCTACATGGCCGCCGGGCTCCTCTGGGTGCTCGACGCCTGCATCAACATCTCGATGGAGCCGTTCCGCGCCTTCGTGGCGGACAAGCTCCCTGAGCAGCAGCGCAGCACGGGCTTCGCCATGCAGAGCTTCTTCATCGGCGTCGGCGCCTTCGTCGCCGGCATGCTGCCCTACCTCCTGCGGAACTGGTTCGGCGTGAGCAGCGCTACCGACGGCGCGAACGCCCTGCCGCTGAACGTGAAGATCTCGTTCTACGTGGGCGCGGCCGCCTTCCTCGGCGCCGTGCTGTGGACCGTGGTCTCCACGCCGGAGGATCCGCCCGCCGACCTCGAGGAATTCCGCCGGCGCAAGGCCGCCACCGGCGGCTTCGCCCATTTTCTCAAGGAGATCCCGGACGCGCTCGCGCACATGCCGCCGCTGATGCGCCAGCTCGCGGTCGTCCAGTTCTTCACCTGGCTCGGGCTGTTCTGCATGTGGCTGCACTTCTCGAACGCGGTGCCGGTCATCTTCGGCAGCGCGGATCCGGCCGCCGACCTCTTCAAGCGCGGCGCCGAGTGGGCCGGCGTGTGCTACGCGGTGAAGGATGCGGTCGCGTTCGTCGCCGCCATCGGCCTGATGCTGCTCGGCGCGCGCTGGTCGCGGCGGCACGTGCACGCGGCGTGCCTCACGCTGGGCGGCCTCGGCCTGCTGGGGCTCGGCGGCCTCCACGGCGAGGAACAGCGCATGCTGGTCCTCGGCGCGATCGCCCTCGGCGGCATCGCCTGGGCCTCCATCCTCTCCATGCCCTACGCCATGCTGGCGGGGGCCCTGCCGGCGGAACGCATCGGCGTCTACATGGGCATCTTCAACTTCTTCATCGTGCTGCCCGAGATCCTCGCCGCGCTCTTCTTCGGGCCGATCGTGCAGCACCTCCTCCACGGCAACCTCGTCCACGCGGTCGTGGCGGGCGGCTTCTGCCTCCTGCTCGCGGCCGCCCTCACCCTGGTCTGGGTCCGCGAACCGGTTCCCGCCGCCTCCCCGTCATGAAAAAGCTGCTGTCCCCCTTCCTGGGTCTCCTCCTCGCCGCCGCGCCGCTGCTGTCCGCACCGGCACCCGAACGCGAGAAGGCGATACCCAGCGCCCAGTTCAACGCCGTCGGCCTGCCCGATTGGGCGCGCGGCAGCACCATCTACGAGGTCAACGTCCGGCAGTACTCCGCCAGCGGCAAATTCGCCGCCGTCACCGCCGACCTCCCCCGCCTCAAGGCCCTCGGCGTCGACATCCTCTGGCTCATGCCCATCCACCCGATCGGCGAGGCCCACCGCAAGGGCTCCCTCGGCAGCTACTACGCCGCGAGGGACTACCTGGCGGTCAATCCGGAGTTCGGCACCGACCAGGACCTCCGCGACCTCGTGAACGGCGCGCACGCGCTGGGCCTGCGCGTCATCCTCGACTGGGTTCCCAACCACGTCTCGCCTGACAATCCCCTGACGAAGACGCACCCGGAATTCTTCTGGCGCGACGAGCAGGGCAACCTCACGCCCCCGCACGGCACGGACTGGACCGATGTCGTGCAGTTCGACTTCAACGCCCCGGGCCTGCTCGATTACCAGGCGGACGTCCTCCGCCACTGGGTGAAGGACTTCGGCGTCGATGGCTTCCGCTGCGACGTCGCCTGGGGCCTGCCGACGCCGTTCTGGAACGAGGTCACGAAGCGCGTGCGCGCGGCGAATCCCGACGCGTTCTTTCTCGCCGAGGCCGAGCTGCCCCAGCAGCAGGTCGCCGCCTTCAACCTTTCCTACGGCTTCGACCTCCACGGGACGATGAACGCGATCGCGCAGGGCAAGCGCTCCGCCTCGGGGATCGACGAGGCCTACGCGAAGATTCGGGCGCACTTCCCGCGCGGCGCCGCCCTCATGGTCTTCACCAGCAGCCACGACGAGAACAGCTGGGCCGGGACCGAGTTCGACCGCATGGGCGCCGGCTACGTGCCCTTCGCCGTGCTGACCTTCCTGCTCGACGGCGTGCCGATGATCTACAACGGGCAGGAAGTCGGACTCGACCGCCGGCTCGAGTTCTTCGAGCGCGATCCGATCGTCTGGCCGGCCGGCACCCACCCGATGACCCGGCTCTACCAGGTGATGACGGGGTTGCGCCACACGCACCCGGCGCTGCGGACCGGCGCGCCGATGCGCCGCCTCGACACGACGGACAACGCGACGTTCTACGTCGTCGAGCGCGCGGCGGGGGAACGCAAGGTGGTCGGCATCTTCAATCTCACCCCGAAGGACACCAAGGCGGACCTCTTCGACCCCGCGCTGGCCGGCACGTGGCGCGACGCGTTCACGGGCGAGTCGGTCACGCTCAACGCCCTCGTGCCGCTCGACCTGAAGGGCTGGCGCTACCGCGTGCTGGTGAAGTGACCACCCGCTCGCCGGGTGGTCATCCCGAGCCGGCAACGCCGGCGAAGGATCCACCCACCGCCAGGGTCTGTCACCGGGATCAACGATCCCGGCGGCAGCATGGAAATTCCTCCCGTCACTTCGCCGCGATGGTCGGCTCCGTCCTCGGCGTCGGCTTGCCGTGCGTGAAATCCAGGTGGTCGTGGTAGACGGTCTTCGGCTTGTCCTCCAGTCGCTGGCGCTGGGCTTCCAGCTGCGTCCGGAATTCCTGCGGCGTCACGCCCTTGTGCTGCTTGAACACGCGCGCGAAATATGCCGGGTCGCTGAAGCCGGTCGCATACGCGATCTCCGAGATCGTCATCGTGCCCGCCTCGAGCGCGAGGATGGCGCCGTCGATGCGGATGCGCTGCATGTAGTGGATGAGGCGCTCCTTCGTCTCGGTGTTGAAGAGGTGTGAGAGGTAGTCGGCCGAGCACCCGAGCTGCTCGGCGATGTGCTGCACGCTGAGCTCGGGGTTGGCGAATTGCTCGCGCACGAGGCATTTCGCCTGGAAGACCTTGCCGATGTCGCTGTTCAGCCGGCCCGAGCCGGTCTCCACGAGGTTGCGGAACAGGCCGAGCAGCGAGAGGAGCAGCCCCTTGAACACCGCGTCGCGCGCCGGCGCCTGCATGGCGTGCGCGTGCACGAGCGCCTGGGCCAGCGTGAGGAAGACATCGAGGTTCGGCGCGTCGAAGAACTCGATGACCTCGATGTCGGGCTTCCGCGGCCGGGCCTCGTGGGCGAAATGGATGCTGATGGTGTTGTTGTAGAACCCCGCGACGAGGTTGCGGAACGGCTGGTCGGGCTCGGGATGCACCACCTCGCCATGCGGCACGCCGGCGGGGATCAGGCAGAGTTCGCCCGGACCGACGCGGAAGCCTTCCTTCGGGAAGCTGAAGTCGGTCCAGCCCTGCAGGCCGAGGAAAACCTCCGGCCGGTAGTGGTAGTGCATGCCGCGGCGGTTCTGCACGTTCTTCACCTCGTGCGGCACGCGCACCGTCAGCCGGCCGTGGTCGGCCGCGCGGATCGCCTGGTCAAAGGCGTTGCGCATCTCCGCCCGGTTCTGCTGGCTCATCGAACGAGCAGCAAAGAGCGCAAGCGGCGCGCCGGTGTCAGGGGTATGGCTGGCCGGGGGCACGGCGTCAGGGGTTTGTGGTGCGGAAAGACTAGTGCCGCGATTGCCCTTTAAACTCAACAGGAAAGCCCGCCTCGCTGCCGCTTATGCGTGCTAGGAGGGGTGCTTCAACCCCGCGGACCAGGCGCGGTCCCCTTGCCCGCGCGGGCGCGCCCGCTAACCTCCCCCCGCCACGCATGGAAGCTGTTGTCATCGTCCTGGTGCCGCTCATTGCCCTGTTGATCGGGGCGATGGCCGTGCTCGCGCCGCGCCCGGTCGACGTCGTCGCCGAGCGCGCCCGGCTCGACCAGCACATCGCGTGGCTGGAGGACCGGCTGGAGCACGCCCGGGAGAAGCATTGGGACGAGGACATGATCGGCCGGATCACGGCGCAACTGGACGACGCGCGCGCGGAACTCGCCGCCCTGCCGGCGGCGTGATGGCGCGAAAGCCCCTTGCGGCGGCGCGCACCCGGAGCACATTGGCCGCCATGGTCCGCGCTGTTTCTCCCCCGCCCGCCTTCAGCCCGGCGGAACTCGAAGCCGAGACGGAACGGCTGTTCCGCGCCTTGCTGCACGTCGATTGCACGCCGGGCCGTTCCTGGAACTACGAGGCCTGCCGGGGCTTTGCGCCGCTCACGCTCGAGATCAACCGGCTCAAGCGGGAGAAGGATGCCGTCATCCTCACCCACTCCTACGTCGAGCCCGAGATCGTGTACGGCGTCGGCGACTTCAAGGGCGATTCCTACTTCCTCAGCCTCAAGGCCCGGGAATCGCGGGCAAAGATGATCGTCTTCGCCGGCGTCGTGTTCATGGCGGAGACCGCCAAGATCCTCTCGCCCGAAGCCACCGTGGTCGTGCCCGACCGGGGCTCGGGCTGCTCGCTCGCCGACACGCTCACCCGCGAACATCTGCGGAAACTCAAGGCGGCCTATCCGGATGCGGCCGTCGTCTGCTACATCAACAGCACCGCGGAGGTGAAGGCCGAGTCCGACGTCTGCGTGACCTCCGGCAACGTCTACGACATCGTCGCGCGCCTCCCGCAGTCCCGGATCCTCTTCGTGCCCGACCGGCTCATGGGCGAAAATATCCGCACCGAGCTGAAGCGCCGCGGCGTCGCCAAGGAGCTCATCACCTCCGACGGCACCTGCATCGTGCACGACGTGTTCGACGCGGCCGCGGTCGCCGACGCCCGCGCCCGGTTTCCCGGCCTCCAGGTGGTCGCGCACCCCGAGTGCACCCCGGAGGTGGCCGCCGTCGCGGATTTCGTCGGCAGCACGGGCGCGATGATGAAATACGTGAAGTCCACCGCCGCCCCCTACTACCTGATGCTCACCGAGTGCGGCCTCGTCGGCCGCCTCCAGGTCGAGGCGCCGGAAAAGCACTTCATCGGCGGCTGCCGGCTGTGTCCGTACATGAAGCTCAACTCGCTCGAGAAGGTGCGCGACGCGCTCGCCGCCCCGCGGCCGGACCAGATCGTCACGCTCGACGAGGGCATCCGCCGCCGCGCCGCCCGCTGCATCGAGCGGATGTTCGAACTGGCCGGGCCCAGCCCGGCCGGTTGAATGTTGAGGGCTGAGGGTTGAGCGATTCGACCCCAACGCCGCGCCGTCCTCTCAACCCTCAACCCTCAACGCGCAACCTGTCCCCCATGCTCACCCCCCGCACCGAACACCTGATCGACCTGGCCCTCGAGGAGGACGCCGGGCTCGGCGACGTCACCAGCCGGGCGATCTTTCCGCGCGGACACCGCAGCCGCGCGGCGGTCGACGCCAAGCAGGACCTGGTGCTGTGCGGACTGGAGATCGCCGCGCGCGTCTTCCTCCGGGTCGACCCGGGAGCGAAGGTCCGCGCGCTCGCCCGCGACGGCGACCGCGTGAAACGCGGCGCGGAGGTTCTGCGCGTCACCGGCGGCACCATCGGGCTGCTGACGGCGGAGCGCACGGCGCTCAATTTTCTCCAGCGGCTTTCCGGGATAGCCACGCAGGCGGCCCGCTACGCCGAGGCCGTGCGCGGCACCGGCGTGCGCCTCGTCGACACGCGCAAGACCACGCCGGGCTGGCGCGCCCTGGAAAAATACGCGGTGCGCATGGGCGGCTGCTTCAACCATCGGAGCTCGTTGGGCGAGCAGGTGCTCATCAAGGACAACCACATCGCGGCCGCCGGCTCGCTGACGGCCGCCGTCCTGCGCTGCCGCACCGTCGCCTCCCACGGGGCGAAGATCGAGGTCGAGGCGAAGACCCTGGCGGAAGTGAAGGAGGCGATCCGTGCGGATGCGGACATCATCCTGCTCGACAACATGACGCCTGCCGCGGTGCGCGCCGCGGTGCAGGTCATCGCCGGCCAGGCCCTCGTCGAGGTTTCGGGCGGGGTGCGTCTCGAGACCGTCCGCGACTATGCGCTGGCCGGAGTCGATCTCATCAGCGTCGGCGCCCTCACCCACTCGGTGACCGCCGCCGACCTGAGCCTGGACCTGCGGCCCCTGAAACGCTGAACCAAGGCCCCGGATGCATTGGCCACAGAAAACACCAAGGCCCGGCCGCCGGAGTAGGTCCCAAGGCGCCTATCGACGCGCGGAAGACCCGGGCAGCGGCCGGAGCCCGTTTTGTGTTCTTCGCGGCCAATCCGGCCTGGTGACAACGCCCGTGCCATGAAGATCGTCCACACCGACTGCGTCGTCCTCGGCGCCGGGCTCGCGGGCTCGGCTTACGCCCTGCATGCCGCGCGCGCCGGGCTCGCGGTGGAGCTGCTCTCGCTGGCCGACCCGCTGCAGGCCAACAGCGACTGGGCCCAGGGCGGCATCATCTACGACACCAACCCGGACCCGACGCTGCTGGCGCGCGACATCATGGAGGCGAGCGACGGCCTCGCCAACCCGGCGGCGATCGACCAGCTGGCGCGCGAGGGCCCGGGTGCGGTGCGGGAGCTCCTGCTGGACGAGCTGCACGTCGGCTTCGACCGCGATGCCGCCGGCGAACTCCACCTCACGCGCGAGGGCGGACACCACGCCCGACGGATCATCCACACCAAGGACGCGACCGGCCACGCCATCCTGGCCGCCGTGGCGCAGCGCGTGGACACGACCGCCGGAATCACGCGGCGCGCAGGGTTCGTCGCCGTCGACCTGCTGACGCTCTCGCACAACTCGACGGAGTCGCGCGACCGGTACGAGCCGCTCACCTGCTTCGGTTGCTTCGCCCTCGACACCGCGAGCGGCGAGGTCGTGGCGTTCGTGGCGCGCAAGACCGTCCTCGCGACCGGCGGCCTGGGCGGGATCTTCCAGCACACGACCAACCAGCCCGGCAGCGTCGGCCACGGCGTGGCGATGGCGTATCGCGTCGGCGCGCGCCTCATCGACCTCGAGTACGTCCAGTTTCACCCGACGGTATTCTTCAAGAAGGGCGCGCAGCCGTTCCTCATCACCGAGGCCCTGCGCGGGGAGGGCGCGGTGCTGGTCGATGCGCACGGGCGCCATTTCATGGACGCCGTGCACCCGCTGCGTTCGCTCGCGCCGCGTGACATCGTCGCCCGCGCGATCCAGCGGCACCTGGCGGAGACCGGGGACGCCTGCGCGTATCTCGACCTGTCGGCGCTGCAGCCGGATTTCATCCGCGATCGCTTTCCCTCCATCCATGAGCGCTGCCTGGCGAACGGTGTGGACATCACGCGGGAACCCATCCCGGTCGTGCCGGCGGCGCATTTCTCGTGCGGCGGCGTGCACACGGACCTCGCGGGCCGCACCAACGTCCGCCACCTGAACGCCATCGGCGAAACCGCCTGCACCGGCCTGCACGGGGCGAACCGGCTGGCGAGCACCTCGCTGCTCGAATGCCTCGTGGCCGGACGGGCCGCGGCCCGCGCCGACGCGGCGGAACTGCGCCGCGCCCCCTGGAATCCACCGGAGCCGCGCCCATGGCGGAGCCCGGACCGCGTGCCCGACCCGCTCCTCATCCGCCAGGACCTGCAGCAGATCCGCCAGACGATGTGGAACTACGCCGGCATCGTCCGCTCGGCCCGGCGGCTGGCCCGGGCGCGCCGGATCCTGCTGGAACTGCGCGAGGACATCCAGGCCTTCTACCGCGATTGCCGCCCGACCCGGGAACTCATCGAGCTCCGCAATGCCGTGCAGACCGCGCTGCTAGTCGTGCATGCCGCCGCGCTGAATCCGGAGAGCCGGGGTTGCCATTTTGTGGCGCCTGAAAGTGAATAACGCCGCCCCCCCGGTCGTCTCACCCCCATGAAACTCCTTCCGTCGCTGCTTGCCGGACTCCTCTTGCTTGCGCCGGCCCTCCGGGCCGACTACCGCGATGATGATCGCGGCGGCCGGCGCATGGCCCGCGTGATTCTCTACGAACACGCCGACTTTCGCGGCGGCGCCGTGGTCCTCTACCCGGGCGAGTCGATCGACAACTTTTCGGGCCGCACCTTCGACAACGGCGCGAAGCTGAACGACAGCGTGTCGTCGATCCGCGTCGAGGGCGACGTCGAGGTCTACATCTACGAGCACTCGCGCTACCGCGGCGACGCGCTCCGCCTCGGCGAGAGCGTGCGCGACCTCACCGGCCGCCTCGTCTCGGGCGGCGTGAACGCCAGCTGGAACGACCGCATCTCCTCGATCCGCGTGGTGGCCGTGCGCGGCGGCTGGAACCGCGACCGCGACCCGGGCCGCCCCAACGACGGCCCGCGGGTGTTCGACCCGGAGAAGGCCGTGAAGTCGGTGTTCAAGGACGTGCTCAACCGCGAGCCCGACCCCGGTGAGCTGCGCGATTTCGCGAACCGGATGCGCGACGGGGGCTGGACCGAGCGCATGCTGCGCGACTTCCTGCGCACCGAGGAGCGTTACCGCCTCGAGGTCGCGGACCGCCTCGTGCGGCGCGCCTACCTCGACGTGCTCGGCCGCGAGGCCGACGAGGGCGGGTTGCGGACCTATCGCCGGCGCATGCTCAACGACAACTGGACCGAGGGCGACGTGCGCGACGATCTCCGCAAGAGCGCGGAGTACCGCAGCAAGCACCGCTAGCCTGCACCGCTAGAAGGTGTACTGGAGGGTCTCGCCGGCGGCGGGCGCGGCAAAGTCCGCGTCCGGCACGCCATGGCGCATCCGCGCGAGGGCGAGTTCCCGCTCCGGCGCGTCGATGGCCTCGTCGGTGAGGCAGAACGTGCGGTGATGCATCGCCAGGCTGCGGCGGCTGCCGAGCGCGCGGTGCGCGCGGACCGCCTCGTCGGGGTTCATGTGCACGGGCTCCATGAACCAGCGCGGCTCGTAGGCGCCGATCGGCAGCAGGGCCAGGGCGGGCGCGCCGAGGCGCGCGTTGATCTCCGCGAAATGCGGGCCCCAGCCGGTGTCCGCGCCGAAATAGACCGAGCCCCGCGGGGCGCGCACCCACCAGCTGCCCCACAGCGTCCGACACCGGTCCCAGGGCCAGCGCGAACTCCAGTGCCGGGCGGGCGCGCAGACGAACTCGAACCCGCCGGCCGCGGCGTGGCCCTGCCACCAGTCGAGTTCCACCACGCGCGGCACCCCGCGATCCTCGAGCCAGGCCTTCAAGCCCAGGGGCGCCAGGATCAGGGGCTGGCGTTGCCGGGCGAGCCAGCGGAGGGACGCAAGATCGAGATGGTCGTAGTGGTTGTGGCTGAGCAGCACGACGTCGATGCGCGGCAGCTCGCCGAGGCGCAGCGCGGGCGGCGTCGTGCGCGGCGGTCCGAGCAGGCCGAAGGGTCCGGCGCGGGTTGCGAACACCGGGTCGGTGAGCACGTGGAGCCCGCCGAACTGCAGGAGCCAGGTGGCGTGGCCGAGGAGCGTGGCGGCGACCGCGCGTTCCGCCACCGATGGCGGCAGGACGGTGGGACCCGCCAGCGGCACGGCGTCCGGCCAGCGGGCGGCGGAGCCGCGCAGGCGCTCGAGCCACCACTTCGGCAGGTCGAGGAACGAGCGCGGGCCGGCGCCGGACGGATTGAAGAATCGCGTGCCGTCGCAGTGGTCGGATTTTGGGAAGCGGCTCATGGTGGCGCCGGGCGGACCCGCGGCGCCTCGGACCACCGCGCGGGGTTCCGGGTTCCCCGGAATCCGCCGTCAGGCATTCGCGATCTTCCGCTGCGCCTGCGTCCAGTAGTCGAGCAGCGCGCGGAAATCCTGCTCCTTCGTGGAGCTGTGGATGATGTAGTCGTAGCTGAACCGCTCGGCCAGCTCGAGCTCGGCGCTCTGCAGGCGGCGCGCCAGCTCCTCGGCGGGGAGCGGCCCGCGGCCCTGGAGCCGCTCGCGCAGCACGTCGAGCGAATCGGGCGCCACGAACATCGTCACCACCCGGCCGCGCAGGCGGGCGTCGGCCAGCGCCGCGATGCGGATGCTGCGCACGCCCTGCACGTCGATGTTCATCACGAGGCTGGTGTGCGCCAGGCGGTCGAGCACGGCCGACTTGAGCGTGCCGTAGCGGTTTCGCTGGTGCACGCGCGCCCATTCGAGGAAGTCGCCGGCCGCGAGGCGCCGGTCGAATTCCTCCTCGGACAGGAAGTGGTAGTCGCGGCCATCGACCTCGTTGGGTCGCGGCGCCCGCGTCGTCGCCGTGATCACGCGCTCGAAGCCGGGCACCTCGCTGACGAGCCGGTCGCAGAGCGTGCTCTTGCCGACGCCGGCGGGTCCGGCGAGGATCAGGAGGGCGTGCGGGGCCGCGGCGGGCATCCTCAATACGTAAACGCCGCGGCGGACGTGGCGAGCCCGTAGGCGAGCAGCACGGCGCCCAGCGTGCGGGGCCGCGACGCCTTGCCGAAGAGCCAGTCGAAGAAGTCGCGCAGCTTGAACGGATACGCCGCCACGAACAGGGCGGCCCCGAGCGCGACGTACACGGCCGTGACCATCAGGAGGCGCTGCGGGTGGCTCCACTCCATGTAGGCCGCGTACAACAGCGGCTCGGCCGCGAGCAGGACAAGGACGGCCAGCCCGCGCACGGCGAGGAAATCGGGGGCATAGATGAACGAGAGGACGGCGAGGACGCCAAACGCCAGCATCACCGGGCCGGGCCGCGACACGAAGATCAGGTCGGCCTCGCCGAGCTGCGACACCCGCCAGATGAACCAGAGGGCGCCGCCGCCGAAGAGCACCGCGGCGGCCTCCTTCGACCGCGGCAGCGCACGCAGGCCGGCGGCCACCGGCGCGCCGTTCCAGCACAGGATCGCGCCGAGCAGCACGAGAAACAGACCGGGCAAGAGGGTGGCGAGGAAGAGGGACATGGAAGGTTCTTTCTCTTACTCTTTCTCGTTCTCTTCAATCCCGCTGTTGGTGAAATACGCGCCGGCGTCTTCGCGAACCTGGCCGGCAAACCGGGCGATGAGACCCGCCGTCATCGCAACCACCTCAAGGAGCATGGTCTTGCCGGCAGCGATTTCCGTCTCGGCAATCAGCTGCTTCACGCGCAGAACATCGAGGCAGGCAGCGCATTCCACCGCGGAACCGCGGGCGGTGTCGAAATAGCGACAGCGATCCGCGGGGGAGCGTTTGCCGTTTCCTTCGGCGAGATTGAGCACGACCGAGGTCGCCGCACGATCAAGTTGGTCCTTCACTGCGGTTCTGGCCGGCAGGCGGTCAAGGATAGGGCCCACCCATGCGACGAACCGGAGGGCTTCCTGGTAAACCTTGAGCTTCTCATGATCGAAAACCGGGACGTTCATGGCGGGAGAACGAGAAAGAGAAAGAGGAAGGAGAAAGACCTAGCCGGAGGCCACTCCCGCCAGCGCCAGCGAGCCGTACAGCACCGCCGTCGAGGCGCGCTCGATCTTCACCGGCACGAGTTCGCCGATCAGCCGCTCGTGGGCGGCGAAGTGCACGATGCGGTTGCCGCGGGTGCGACCCATGTGGCCAAGGCCCTTCTTGTCCGGTCCCTCGACCAGCACTTCCTGGGTCGTGCCCAGCAGCATGGCGTTCCGGCGGTTGGAATTGGCCTCGAGCAGGCGCAGCAGTGCCTCGTTGCGGGCCTCCTTCACCTCGTCCGGCACCTGGTCCGCGAGCGTCGCGGCGGGGGTGCCGGTGCGGATCGAGTACTTGAAGATGTACGCCATGTCGTAGTTGCACTCCTCGAACAGCTCGCGCGTCCGGGCGAAGTCCTCCTCCGTCTCGCCGGGGAAGCCCACGATGACGTCTGTCGAGAAATACATGTCCGGGCGCACGCGGCG
>CAYMSE010000192.1:0-7829 GCA_964392935.1 uncultured Oleiharenicola sp. | reverse complement strand
TCGAACGTCGCCGGCGTCGGCGCGTCGAGGTCCACCGCGACCGAGATCTTCGTCTCCTTCGTCTGGCGCGCGACCACCGCGCGCCGCGGCGCGTCGGCGACGAGCCGCGCGAGCTCCGGCCACCCGAGCGTCTTCGGGTGGTAGCGCAGGCCCTGCACGCCGAGGTTGGCGGCGAGCTGCAGGTCCGTCTCGCGGTCGCCGATGACGTACGAGGTCTCGCGCGACCAGGCGGGGTCCTTGAGGTAGTCGAGCAGCAGCCCGACCTTCGGTTTGCGGCAGTCGCAGCGGTCGGCGGACGTGTGCGGGCACACCCGGACCGCCTCGAAGCGGATGCCCTGGGAGGCGAGGATATCGAGCAGGAGTTTCTGCAGCGGGCGGAATTCCTCCTCGCGGAAGCTCGGCGTGCCGAGTCCGTCCTGGTTGGTCACCATCACGAACGTGTAGCCGGCATCGCGCAGGCGGCGCAGGGCGGGCACGACCTCGGGCTCGAGCTGGAACTTGTCGAGGCGGTCGATCTGGAAGTCGGCCGGCTCGGTGATGAGCGTGCCGTCGCGGTCGAGGAAGAGGATCTTTTTCATGGGCGGGAACCCGGGAGGGGCCGAGCTTGCTCGGCCTCCCCGCGGGCGAAGGGACAACAGGCCGGGCAAGCCCGGCCCCTACAAATTGAAGTAGCCGGCGAGACGTCACGCACGGGACAGGATCTCCAGGGTTTCGTCGTTTTCCGCGGCGGTGCCGACGGTGATGCGGATGGCATTGGGGACATCCTTGCTGCGGTCGCGCCAGATGACGCCGGTGCCGCGGGCGAGGGCCATGGTCTTCCCGGCGTCGGCCACCTCGACGAGCACGTAGTTGGCGTCGGTCGGCCAGACCTGTTTCACCGCCGCGAGTTTCGGCAGCGCGGCGAGCAGCCGCTGGCGCTCGGCGACCAGCGTGGCGACGGATGCCCGGGCGGCGGCGATGGCGTCCGGCTCGAGTGCGGCCAGGGCGGCGGCGACCACGGGGGCGGGGATGGGGTACGGCGCAATGACCTTCTGGAGCACGCCGATCACGGCCGGGTGCGCGATGGTGGTGCCGACGCGGGCGCCGGCGAGGCCGAAGGCCTTCGACAGCGTGCGCAGGACGACGAGGTTCGGATTCACCGGAATCTCCGCGGCCAGGCTCGGTTGCCCGGAGAAGTCGACATAGGCCTCGTCCACCACCACGACGGCGCGCCCGGCCACGCCGCGGACGACCTGGAGGACGGCGCTGCGGGCGAGCAGCGCGCCCGTCGGGTTGTTGGGCGAGCAGAGGAAGACCAGCTTCACGGCCGGGGTCACCGCGCGCAGCACGGCGTCCGCATCGAGGCTGAAGTTCGTATTGCGAACAAGCGGTACGGGCACGACGCCCGCGCCCTGGATGCCGGCGGCGACGACGTACATGCCGTAGGTGGGCGGCGTGATGAGGATGGCATCGCGGCCGGCGCGGCAGAACGTGCGGAGGAGGAGGTCGATGCCCTCGTCGGAACCGCGCGTCACGAGAAGCTGGGCGGGGGGGGCGCCGTAGAGGCCGGCCAGCCGTTCGAGCAGCACGGGCGGCTGCGGATCCGGGTAGCGGTTCAGGAACGGCTGGTGGACGGCCGGGGTCTCCGGATTCTCGTTCGCGTCGAGCCAGACGCGGCCGCCCTTCGATTCCTTGCGGGCGGAGCTGTAGGGCGCGAGCGCGAGGATCTCGGGCCGCACGAGGGTGAGGACTTGGTCGGCGGCGTTCATCGGTTGAGTTGATCCAGCCGCACGCGCACGGCGCGCTGGTGGGCGGCGAGGTTTTCGGCGAGGGCGAGGCGTTCGACGACCGGGCCGAGGCGGCGCAGGCCGGCGGCGCTGGCGGTCTGGACCGTCATCGAGCGCTGGAAGTCGGCGAGGCCGAGGCCGGAGCAGGCGCGCGCCCAGCCGTAGGTGGGCAGGACGTGATTGGTGCCGCTGGCGTAGTCGCCGAGCGACTCGGGCGTCCAGGCGCCGAGGAACACGGAGCCGGCCGCGGTGATCCGCGGCAGGAGGGCGCGCGGCCGTGCGACCTGGAGGATGAGGTGTTCGGGGGCGTAGCGGTTGGCGATGGCCACGGCCTCATCGGCCGAGGCGGCGACGATGGCGCGGCTCCGCTTGAGGGCCTCGGTCGCGATGGCGCCGCGGGGCAGCGCGGCGAGCTGGCGGGCGAGCGCGTCCGCGACGCGCGCGACGAACGCCTGCGAGTAGGCGACCAGGATGACCTGCGAGTCCGGGCCGTGCTCGGCCTGGGAGAGGAGGTCGGCGGCGACGAAGGCCGGATTGGCGCGGTCGTCGGCGACGACCATCACCTCGGAGGGGCCGGCCGGCAGGTCGAGGGCGGCGCCGGCGGGGTCGCGCGAGACCTGGAGCTTGGCCTCGGTGACGAACGCGTTGCCCGGGCCGAAGAGCTTGTCGCACTTCGGCACGCTGGCGGTGCCGTAGGCCATGGCGGCGATCGCCTGCGCGCCGCCGAGCTTGTAGACATCGGTGAGGCCGCACAGCCGCGCGGCGACGAGGATCCACGGGCTGACGCGGCCGTCGCGTCCGGGCGGCGTGCAGAGCACGCGCACGGGATTGCCGGCGATCTGGGATGGCACGCCGAGCATGAGCGCGGTGGAGAAGAGCGGGGCGCTGCCACCCGGCACGTAGAGGCCGACGCGCGCGATCGGGCGCGTGGTCTTCTCGCAGACGAGGCCGCGCATGGTCGCGACGCGGACCGGCCGGGCCTGCTGGGCGAGGTGGAAGCGGCGCAGGTTGCCGCAGGCGGTGCGCAGCGCGCGCCGGTCGGCGGGGGAGAGGGCTTTTTCCGCCGCGGCGAATTCCGCCGCGCTCACGCGCAGCGAGGAAAGCTTCACGCCGTCGAATCGGGCCGTGATCCGCCGCAGGGCGCCGTCGCCGCCCCGGCGCACGAGCGCGATGATCCCCGCGACCGCGAGGGCGGTGCGCTTCTGCGCCGACTGCGCCGGGCGCTGGAGCGCGGCGGTGCGGGCGGCGGCGGAGAGGGATTGCCAGACGAGGGGTTTCATGGAATCGGGTTCATTCCCTTTCTCGTAGTCGTTCCCCTAATCTCGAACTGCGATCCAGAGAGAAAGAGAAAGATTAAGAGAAAGGGAATGAAGGTCAGAGCATCATCTTCTCGATCGGGAGCACAAGGATGCTGCTGGCGCCGGCCTTCTTGAGGGCCTCCATGGTTTCCCAGAAGACGGCCTCCTGGCAGACGGCGTGGAGCGCGACCTTGGAGTCGTCGCCGGCGAGCGGCAGCACGGTGGGATTCTCGGAACCGGGGAGGAGTTGCTTGATCGCCGCCAGCGCGGCCCGGGGGGCGTGGAGCATGATGTATTTGGCCTCGGCGGCCAGCTGCACGCCGTCGATGCGGCGCAGCAGGATGTCGAGGGCGTGCTGCTTGGCCGCCGGCAGGGCGCGGTCGCCGCGGATCAGCGCCGCCTTGCTCTTGAAGATGGTCTCGACGGCGCGCAGCCGGTTGGCCTCGAGCGTGGAGCCCGTCGCGACGAGATCGCAGATGGCGTCGGCGAGGCCGAGGCGCGGGGCGACCTCGACGGAACCGCTCAACATGACGATCTCGGCGGCGATCTTCTTCTCGGCGAAGTAGCGGCGCGTGAGCTGCGGGTAGGAGGTCGCGATGCGCAGGCCCGCGAGGTCGGCGGGACCGGAATACGGGCGCTCCTCGGGCAGGGCGATGGCAAGGCGGCAGCCGCCGAAGTCGAGGACGCGGTCCACGGTGTAGGCGTGGCGGTTGCCGGCGTCACGGCGGTCGAGGGCGGACTCCTCGAGGACGTTCTGGCCGACGATGCCGAGGTCGCTCACGCCGTCCATGACGAGCTGCGGGATGTCGTCATCGCGGACGAATAGGATGTCGACGGGGAAGTTGTCCGCGTGGAGGAGGAGCTTCTCCTTGGGAGCCTTGACCTTCACGCCGCAGCGATTGAGCAGGTCGAGCGAGTCGGTGGAAAGGCGTCCGCTCTTCTGGATGGCGAGGCGGAGGCGGTCGGGCGGGAGATTGGCGGGAGGCATGGAGGGAAGGCTGAGAGCTGAGAGCGGCGTTGGTGAGAGGTGAAGGATGAGGGGAACAGGAACCGGTGCGTTCGGCGAGGGCGGGGCGGGCTTATGCCGGGAAATTAAAAACCCCGGCGGGACATGCCAGCCGGGGTTTTGAAAGGGGGTTCATCACCGAGGAAGGCACATCCGGGCCTTCCCCGCGGGGGAAGGCTACGCTTCGTGGTGATGATGGTGGTTGCGGATCATGAAGTGATCGGGACCGCGAAGAAGGCGGGGATTCGCGGCCGTCGCAAGAATTTTTTATTTTACGATTCGCGCGGTCCGGTGAGAGCGGCGGTCGTCGGATCCGCCGGCGCCGGCGCCTTTCCGCGGCTTGCATTGGATGACCGGCAGGCAAACAGTTGACCGTAGCCGGCTTCACCCCCGCCGGTGTTCCCTTCTGTTGAACAATCCCACCGGTCTCCTCTCCAGGATCCTCGCGCGCCGGCACGGCGGCGTGGCCCTGTTCTTCGTTGTTTTCCTCGGCATCTCGTTCCTCACGCGCGTGGCGCTGCTCCTCAAGGCGGCGCACGACGTGACCTGGACGCTGAGCCTCGTCGCGGCCTTTGGCTGGGGCCTCGTGTACGATCTCGGGGCGGCGGCGGTCGCGGCGCTGCCGCTCATCGTGCTCCTCACGCTGCTGCCATCGGGCGCGCTGCGCCAGGCCTGGGTGCGCTGGCTGGCGGCGGGCCTGGGCTTCGCGGTGATCTTTGCGCTGCTCTTCGGGGCGGCGGCGGAGTGGACCTTTTGGGACGAGTTCGGCGTGCGCTTCAACTTCATCGCCGTCGACTACCTGGTCTACACGACCGAGGTGATGGGCAACATCCGCGAGTCCTACCCGATGCCGCTGATCCTCGGCGGGCTGTTCACCGGGGCGGCGATCTTCGGCTGGCTGATCTGGCGCAGCCGGCTGCCGCACGCGTGGCTCGACGCCGCGGTCGAGCCGTGGCGCCGGCGCTACCGCCACGGCGCGCTCTGGTTCGCCGGGGCGCTGGCCCTCGGGCTCGCGCTGAACCTCGACTGGCTGCCCAGCTTTCGGAACAACTTCAACCGCGAGCTCGCAAAAAACGGCCTGTGGTCGCTCTTCGCCGCGTTCAAGAACAACGTCCTCGACTACGACGAGTTCTACCCGACGAAGCCGCTGGACCAGGTCTTCGCCCGCCTGCGCGCCGAGCTGGCCGAGGACGGCGGGCTCCTGCTGCGGCCCAACGTGATCCAGATCACGGTCGAGAGCCTGAGCGCGGATTTCCTCGGCATCTTCAACCGCGCGTCGAACCTCACGCCGAACCTCGTGGAGATCGCGGGAAAGAGCCTGACCTTCGACAACTTCTACGCCACCGGCACGCGCACCGACCGCGGCATGGAGGCGCTGACGCTCTCGCTGCCGCCGACGCCGGGCCGTTCGATGATCAAGCGCCCGCGCAACGAGGACCTGTTCACCCTCGGGTCGGTGTTCCGCGCGAAGGGCTACGACACGGCGTTCCTCTACGGGGGCTTCGGCTACTTCGACAACATGAACTACTTTTTCGGCCACAACGGCTACCGCGTGATCGACCGCAACAGCCCGCAGGCGGACATCACCTTCGCCAATGTCTGGGGCGCGTGTGACGAGGACCTGTTCCGCTGGACCTTGCGCGAGGCCGACGCGGCCGCGGCGGCGGGCCAACCCTTCCACTATTTCGTCATGACGACGTCGAACCACCGGCCGTACACCTTTCCGGAGGGGCGCATCGACCTGCCGTCCAAGGTCTCGGGCCGAGCCGGCGCGGTGAAGTACACGGACTACGCGATCGGGAAGTTCCTGCGCGACGCCGCGGAGAAGCCCTGGTTCAGGAACACGGTCTTCGTCATCGTCGCCGACCACTGCGCCTCCAGCGCCGGCAAGACCGAGCTGCCGGTGCAGAACTACCACATTCCCCTCCTGATCTACTCGCCGGGCGGCCACATCGCGCCCGGGCACGTCCGAACCCTCACGAGCCAAATGGACTACGCGCCGACCCTGCTCGGCCTGCTCCACTGGAGCTACCCGTCGCGGTTCTTCGGCCACGACGTGCGCCGGATCCAGCCGGACCAGGCCCACGCGCTCATCGGCAACTACCAGAAGCTCGGGCACCTCGAGAAAGGGCGGTTCGTCGTCCTGCGGCCGCGCGGCGAGTCGAACTACCAGTACGAGCTGGGCAGCAGCACGCTGACGCCGGCGGCGGCCGACGCCGACAGCAGCATGGAGGCGATCAGTTTCTACCAGGGCGCGAGCTACCTGTATGAACACAACCTCTACAAGGAACTCACCCGCGACGAGGTGGTCCGTTACACCCACCTGGGCGAGGAAAAGTCCGCCGAGGCCCGCGCCTTCGTCCACAACCCCTGATCGCCGGCCCGGGCGCACGGCCTTCGGCCCGCGCCACCGGCTCCTCCACCCCATGAAACCGATCCTGTTCCGGCTGCTGGCCGCCTGTGCGGTCCTGACCACCCTGGTCCGGGCCGATGACGCGGCGCCCGCCGCGCTCCCGGCGGCGGCCAAACCCACCGACGACGACCTGCAGATGCGCGGCGTGTTCAACAGCGTGCTGCCCAAGACCGAGCGCAAGCACTCCCTGCGGTTCATCGTGCATCCGCATCTCGGCGATCTCACGAAGCGCGACCACATCCGCACCGCCCTCGGCTTCCGGTACGGCATCACGAAGGCATGGGAGGTGACCACGGAGGAGGACGCCTATTTCACGCACGGCCTGAAGCATGGGAGCTTTTTCCAGGACAGCGGCTTCTCCACGCTGCGGCTCGGCACCAAGTACCAGATCGGCGACCCGCTGCACCTCGGCTGGGACACCTCCGTCGGCCTCGAATGGCAGCGGCCGAACGGCCAGCCCCCGATCGACGTGACGGACGGGCTGCGGCACATCACGCCGTTCATCTCGGCGTCGCATGTGCTGGCGGACCATCCCGGCTGGCGCGTGTTCACCGGATTCAGCTGGGACGACGTCACCCAGACCGCGACGCGCGGCGAGCTGGAGAAGAACGAGCTCGGCGACGATGCGGTGAAGTTCACCGGCGGCGTGCTGTGGGAACGCGGCCCGATGACCTACGCGCTGGAGGCGACCTACGAGACGACCCGCTTCACGGCGGACGTGAAGCAGGACGTGTATGCGTTGCGGCCGAGCCTCGTGTGGGTGCTGCCGAAGAAGTACACGTTCGGGGCGCACGGCAAGTGGCTGCTCGGCGTCGGACTGCGGCTCACGCACGGCCCCGACGGCAATGACATCGGCTTGAACGCGAAGCTGCGCGTGAACTTCGACTTCAAGCGCCTGCTCGGCCGGAAGAAGGACGCGGCGGTGGCGCCATGAGTTTCCGTCCGGCCGGCTGGGACCGCACGCTGGGGCCGGCCGGGCTGCTGTTCGCCGGGGCGCTGGCGTTGTTCGAGTTCACGCCGCTCGACCTTTGGATCCAGGATCGTTGCTTCAACGCGACGACCGGTCGCTGGCTGGTCGACGCCGCCGACCCGCTCGGGCGGCTCATCTTCTACAACGGCCCGAAGGCGCTCATCATTGCGACCGCCGTGGCGGTGCTGGTGCTGGCCGCCGGGCCGGCGGCATGGCGCGAGCGACTGCGCTTCGCGCGCCGGGACCTGTGGGTCGCGCTGCTCACGCTCGCCACGGTGCCGGCGCTGGCGGGGCTGGGAAAAAGCTATACGAACACCTTCTGCCCCTCGGAAATCCGCCGCTACGGCGGCGACGTGCGGTACGTGAAGTTGTGCGA
>CAYMSE010000191.1:0-3140 GCA_964392935.1 uncultured Oleiharenicola sp. | reverse complement strand
TAGGTGAAGCCGTTGATCACGACCTGGTGGCCGACCTTCGAATTGCCGTCCCACGGGTGCGTCGCGAGGAAGTCCGCCGGCAGTGACAGCCAGATGTCCTCGGGGAGCGCGGAGAGCACCGGACGGCCCTTGCGCAATTCCCGGCGCGCCCACTCGAAGCCGCCGAGCGTGCCGTCGGGGAAGTGCAGGACCGGGCTCGGCTTCTGCTTGAGGAAGAGGAGTTGCATGCCGACGAGATAGCGCGGGTCGACGTAGGGCTGGTCGCGCGGCACGTTGTTGATCACACGGTAGATCTCGGCGTCCGCGACGGGATAGCCGGCGATGTCGAGGTAGTGCACGCGTGCGTAGAACATGCAGGTCCCGCCGATCTGGTCGCGCAACTTCGCCGGGGCGCAGAGCTGGACGGTCTCGACGCCGTTTTCCACCGTCTGCTTCTCGATCGTCTTCTTCACCTCGGTCGAGGCGATGACGACCGAGCCCTTGCCGTGCGCCAGCGGGTGGGCGGCGGCGAACTCCGTGAGCCACGCCAGTTCCGGCTCCTTCAGCGACGCGACGGGCAGCATGGCCTTGCGGCCGTTGGCGTAGAGCACGGCGACGTAGCCGGCGTCCTTCCGCGCGGCCGCGAGTCCCGGGTACTTGGCGGCCCAGGTTGCGGCTTCGGCCTCGGCGCGGACCTTGGCCTCCTCCGCCTCGCGCGTCGCTTGGGCGGCGGCCGCCTGCTTGGATTTCTCGGCACGCTCGGCGCGGGCCTTGGCTTGGGCGGCCTGTTCCGCTGCGGAAGGACCGCAGCCGGACCAAGCCAGCGCGAGAATGACGATCAGGACCGTGCCCGACGTGAGTTTGACCATGGAATTTGGCGGCCCGCGGGTCCTTGATAGACTCCGAATCCCCCGGAACAAGCGAAACTTGCGCAGGCGCGCCGCCCGGAGGCGGGCGATTTCGCGGGAAGGAAAATTTTGTTTTACTCCCGTCAGCCGGTCCCTCACAAAGACCGCTCGCTTACGGGGCAGTAGCTCAGTTGATAGAGCGCGTCGTTCGCAACGACGAGGTCGTCGGTTTGATCCCGATCTGCTCCACCAGCCTTCGCTCTTCGAGCTACGGCTCGGCAAGCCAGCCAAAGAAGGCGCAATCCAAAGGACCAGCCCGCGATGCGCTTTGGCGAAGGCTGCCGCGCTGGAGCCCAACGGGCGCAGGCGGGGCTCGGCAAGGAGGTTCTGCAAAACTGAAAGGTAACGACGGGCCGAATCACATGAACGAATTCGTCTACGTCTATATCCTGGAATCCTTGGCCTCCTCCGGCGGCTTTTACGTCGGCCTCACCGACGACTTGGCGGCACGACTCGCGACACACAATGCGGGCGGTGTCCCACACACGGCCAAAGGCCGCCCCTGGCGGATCAAGACGGCGGTGGCCTTTCGCGACCGGACCCGGGCTGCATCGTTTGAGCGTTACCTGAAGTCTGCGTCCGGACGGGCCTTCGAGAAGAAGCGCTTGTAACCGCCGTCAGGGAGCGGTCCCGGAGGTGTCCGAGGCGAGAATTAATGACTTGCTTCCCCCCCGGCCATGGGGCTTTTTCGCCCTTCCGATGGATCATCGGGCTGTAGCGTAGCCTGGTAGCGCGCTTGCATGGGGTGCAAGAGGTCGTGAGTTCGAATCTCACCAGCCCGACCATTTTCAGCTCCCGTGAGGAGCTGCGGATAGCGTAAGGATCAGGAGAATGTTGGAGGTGGGGCGATGGGCCCGGCATGGCTTGGAAATCGTGAAATCGGGTAGAGGAGGGCTCGACACCACAAGCCGGTCGAACAATTGAGTCGGCAGCACATGAGTTTGAATTTAGGTTACCTGCGGCGGTCATTCGATCGAACCACACCAGCCCCCCTTTGTTGAAAGCGTGCGCTGACCTGACTTCAATGTCTTATCGTCTGGGCCCCATAGCGGGGATCATGTCGCACATTTCCCACGGCGGCGCAGTTGAGGCGGGGCGTGGCTATGGTTTCCGGGCGGACTTTGCGGGGATTCCCTGCGGGTGGCAGTCGGCGCACGCGACCGTGTGGATGTTGTGCTGGCTCGAGAGGGAGAGGTAGGTCGTGTCCATCTTTGCGACGTCGAGGCCGCAGTGGGAGTCGGCGGGGTGGCAGGCGGCGCAGGAGGCTTTCGCGGAGTTGTTGTGGCCCCAGTGGCAGTCGCGGCAGCTCAGGCCCTCGTGGACGCCGGCGGGGGTGTGGTCGTCGGCGGTGCCGAGCTGGTGCGTGGCGTCGGGGGCGTGGCATTGCAGGCAGAGGCGCGCGCGGGAATCGCGCGTGACCTTGACGACGCGGTCGCCCTGCCGGATCTCCGGCACCGGCAGCAGGCTCGCGGGGAAATGCATGCGCTCGCGGTGGTCGTAGAGGTGCGCGACCGGCGAGGCGTCGGCGGGCACGTGGATCCGGTGGCAGGCGAGGCAGGGGATGACCGGCTGCGCGGCCTTGGCGGGGTCCTTGAGTTTCCATGGCTGCTTCACGTCGCCGGCGACGACGAGTTCGTTTACGTCGCCCTCGAAGAACATGCCGTGGCAGCGGAGGCAGTCGTTGGCGGGCGGCTCCTTGGCGTTGTGCGCCGGATCGAGGAAGATGCGCGTGTAGGTCGCCGCGTGCCGGCTGGCTTGCCAGTCGGCGAAGGCCTGCGGGTGGCATTGCTGACACGATGCGTGCAGCGCGGCGACGTGCTTCTCCAGCAGGCGGACGGGTTTGGCCGGACCGCCGGTGAAATGCTGCACCACGCGGTTGAGGTGGGACTCCAGCGCGTGGGCGTCGAGGGTGAGCGCGCCGCCGTGGCAGGTGCGGCAGTGCAGCGTGCGATGCGCGGACGCCGACCAGTTGGAATGCACGGCGGTCATCTCGTGGCACGACGCGCAGGTGTTCTGCGGATTCGCGAAATGGAAGTAGCCGAGCCCGCCCACGGCCGCGCACAGCAGGAAGACGCCGCCGTAGACGCCCAGGCCGACGAGGAGTCGCTGCGGTGCGGTCATGCGGGCGCGCGACCCTTCCAGCCGGTCTTGATGTGGTGGCTCACCCAGTAGCCGAGGGCCATGATGGTCAGCACGGGGTTGAAGCCGCCGTTGGTGACGTGCAGGCCGCCGTCGGCGACGTAGAGGTTGTCG
>CAYMSE010000190.1:0-15339 GCA_964392935.1 uncultured Oleiharenicola sp. | reverse complement strand
GTACCCGCCGGCCCGCCCGCCCCAAGCCGGAAAGCACTGTGGCGGGCATCCGCGGAGGGCACTGCGCGTCTCCCCAACCTTTGCCAATTTCTCCCGCATAAGTGCGCGAAAAAATCCTCCGCGAACGCCTAATTTGCCGGGCCGCGCTCTTGCCACCTCGGGGCGCGCCGACAACTATTGGGGGCATGTCACTGCCGCCCACCGACCGCGCCTTTCTCTGGCTCGGTGCCCTGTTCTACTTCGCCGGTTTCCTCACCGGCCTGATGGATTTGCTGCGGCGCACGCCGACGCCGCCCCGGCGCACGCTCCTGAACTCGCTGCTCGTGGCCGGGTGGGTGTTCCAGATGTCCGGCCTCTACGTCCGCGGCCTCGCCAGCGGCGGCTGCCCGCTGGGCAACACCTTCGAGATCGTCCAGTTCGTCGCCTGGTCGGCGATGGTGCTCTATTTCTTCGTCGGCACCGCGTTCCGCCTGAGCCTGCTCGGTCTCTTCACCGCGGGTTACGCGGGTTCGCTTGCCGTCGTCTCCCTGCTCATCGGGCCCTGGGACCAGGTGCACGGGCAGAAAATCTTCGGCAACAACCCGTGGATCGAGCTGCACGCGGCGCTCGCCGTCTTCAGCTACGGTGTCTTCGGCCTGCTGGCGCTCACCTCGACGATGTACCTGCTCCAGAACTGGAGCCTGAAGCACAAGCGCCTCAACGGCCTGTTCTGGTTCCTGCCTTCCGTGGTCCAGCTCGACCAGATCAACGTCCGCATGCTCATGCTCGGCGTGCTGCTGCTCTCCATCTCGCTCGGCGTCGGCGCCGTCTGGTGGTCGCGCGACACCGCGTCCGTGAACATGCCGAAACTGGTCGTGACCGTCGCCGTGTGGTTCGCCTACTTCGCCGTGCTCGGCCTGCGCTGGCGCTCGCGCCTCGTCTCCGGGCGCTTCGCGTGGGTCTGCATCACGATGTTCATGCTGGCGATGATGTCGCTGGGTCCCGTCAACTCGAGCCGTCACCCGCAGGTCACGCTCACCCCCATGGATCGCTGACCGATGGAGCCCACGCCCCCCGCCCTCTTCCTCCTCGGCGCCAGCCACCACACCGCCCCCATCGAGGTGCGGGAGAAGATCGCGCTCGACGCCGCGCGGGCCGAGGCGCTCGCCGCCCGCCTGCGGGCCACCCCCGGGGTCGGCGAGTTTGCCCTGCTCAACACCTGCAATCGCATGGAGGTGTATGGCGTCGCCCAGAATGGCGAGGCCATCGCCGCCCTGCGTTCCACGGTGGCCGAGACCACCGGGTGCACGCCGGCCGAGGTCGACGGCGTGCTGCACCTCCGGCAGAATCACGACGTGATCGCCCACCTCTTCTCCGTCGCCGCCGGGCTCGACTCCCAGATCGTCGGCGAAACCGAGATCCTCGGGCAGGTGAAGCAGGCCTACGACGCCGCGCTCGCCCGGCACTGGACCGGCCCGATCCTCAACCGCGTTTTCCAAAAGGCGTTCCAGGCCGCGAAGCACATCCGCACGCACACCGCCATCGGCGCGGGCCAGGTCAGCGTCGCCAGCGTCTCCGTCGAGCTGGCGGGCAAGATCTTCGGTGACCTCACGCCCGTGAATCTGCTGGTCGTCGGCGCCGGCGACATCGGCCTCAAGACCGTCCAGGCTTTCCAAAGCCGCGGCACGAAGAAGATCACCGTCGCCAGCCGCACGCTGTCGAAGGCCGAGGAGGCCGCCGCCCAGGCCGGCGGCTGGGCCGCCAGCATGGCCGAGCTCCCGGAGGTGCTCGCCGCCGCGGACATCGTCGCCAGTTCCACCTCGGCTCCCGGCCTGGTCATCACCCAGGAGCTCGTCGCCGCCGCCATGAAGCGCCGGGCGGCGCGCCCGCTCTTCCTCATCGACCTGGCGCTGCCGCGCGATATCGACCCCGCCGCCGCCAGGCTGGCCAACGTCTACCTCTACAACCTCGACGACCTCGCCGAAATCGCGGAGGAAAACATCGCCCAGCGCGAGGCCGAGGTCGCCCGCTGCAAGGCCATCATCGCCGAGCGCACGGCCAGCCTCTGGCCGCAGGTCGCCCACCACCTCACGCCGCCGCCGCAATAAGTGCGGCTACACGCCGGCGCCGGCCCGCTGCGCGTGCCGTTGCGCGACTTCCTGGCGGGCGCGGGTCAGCGCCGCCGCGAGCTCGTCCTTCTTGATCGGCTTCGACACGTAGTCGTCCATGCCCGCCGCCAGGCAGAGCTCGCGGTCGCCCTGCATGGCGTTCGCGGTGAGCGCGATGATCCACGGCCGGTCCTCCGGCCGCGGGAGGCTCTTCCCGAGGCGGCGCGCCGCCTCGAGGCCGTCCATCTCCGGCCTCTGCATGTCGAGGAGGATCACATCGAATTGCTCCCGGGTCACGGCCGCCAGCACCTCGACGCCGTTGTTCACCACCGCGGTCTGCGGGTAGCCGAGGCTGCGCAGGACGTTCACCGCCACCTTCTGGTTCACGGCGTTGTCCTCGGCCAGCAGCAGGCGCGTGGTGTGCTCGGCCGGGGCCGCGACACGTGCGAACGGCATCGGCGGGGCCGTCACGGTCGCGGTGAGTCCGAGCACAGCGGCGAGCGATTCGTAGAACGCCGCCGGCTTGAGCGGCTTGCTCACGGTGGTCGCGATGACGCCCTCGGGCGGACGCTGCCCGATCCGGGCCAGCAGCAGCAAGGGCAGCTGGGCGGCCGGGCGCAGCGCCTGGATGCGGCGCGCCAACTCGCCCGTCTCCATGCCCGGCATGCCGGCGTCGAGCACCGCGAAGTCGAAGCGCTCGCCGCCTTCGAGCCGGGCGATCGCCTCGTCGCCCGTGCCGACGGCCGTGGGGCACAGCCCCCAGCGCAGCGCCTGGTCGGTGAGGATCATGCGCGCGGTGGCGTTGTCGTCCACGAAGAGCACGCGGCGGCCCTCCAGGCGCGACCGCACCGTCACCGGATCCGGCATGGCCCGGCCGGGCCGGGCATTGAGCCGGATGGTGAAGAGGAAACTCGAGCCGACGCCCGGTTCGCTCTCGACCCACATGCGGCCGCCCATGAGTTCGGCGAGTCGCTTGCTGATGGCGAGTCCCAGGCCCGTGCCGCCGTACTTGCGCGTGGTGGAGGCGTCGACCTGGCTGAAGGACTGGAACAGGCGGCCGAGCGCCTCGGCGGGAATACCGATGCCCGTGTCCCGCACGGACACCTGCAGCTCCACCGGGCCGTCCTCCACCATGCCGCCGTCGGCGGGTTCGACGCGCACGACGATCTCGCCGCGAGCGGTGAACTTGATGGCGTTGCCCAGCAGGTTGAGGATGATCTGGCGGAGGCGCGTGATGTCGCCGTTCACGAACGCCGGCGTGCCGTCCGCGATCTCATAGAGCAGGTCGAGCTGCTTGTCCGCCGCCTTCGCCGCCATCAGGTCGAGCGCGCCCTCCACGCAGTCGCGGAGCGCGAAGTCGGCATGCTCGAGCTCGAGCTTGCCGGACTCGATCTTCGAGAAGTCGAGGATGTCGTTGATGATCGTCAGCAGCGCCTCGCCGCTGACCCGGATCGTCTCCGCGAATTCGCGCTGCTCGCGCGTCAGCGGGGAATCGAGCAGCAGGCCGGTCATGCCGATGATGCCGTTCATCGGCGTGCGGATCTCGTGGCTCATCGTGGCGAGGAACTGGCTCTTCGCCACGCTGGCGAGGTTCGCCTCCACCGCCGCCTGCTGGGCGCGCTCGATGGCCGCCTCGATCTGCTGGTTGAGCGATTCGGCGCCCTCGATCGCCATGCGCATCTCCTCCTGGTGCCGCTTGCGCTCGCTCAGGTCCGCCACCGTGACGAGCCAGCCGGCGGGCCGGCCGTCAGCCTGGCGGAAACCTTGGAGCGAAAGCATGCGCCAGCCCGGCGTGCCGGCGATCTCGCAGCGGGCCTCGAGCTGGACGGAGTCGGCGCTGCCGGAACGGACCTGTTGCACGGCGACCTCGTAGGCGGCCTGGTCCTCGGCAAGCAAGGTGCGGGTGAGCGCCTCGAGCGACAGCGGGGCGTTCGGTTCGATGCCCGTCAGCCGGAAGTACGCGGCGTTGGCCCAGCCCTGCGTTTCGTCGCCGGGTTCCCAGTACACCCCGAGCGCCAGCGCGTGCAGGACCGTTTGAAAGAACGGTTCACCCACGGCGGAGCCCGCCGGGGCAAACGGCGGCAGCCAGCCCAACGGGCCGCAGGCGGGGGGAGAAGAGTTCATGATGACTGCCCAGAGCCATCGGCACCCAGTCCCGAAACCGAAGCCCTTTTTACATCTCGCCCAGCTGCCGGAGCATCCAATCCACCGGCGAACCGGTACTCGGCTGGCTCAACCGGGACCGAAGTTGCGCCGCCCATGCGGCTGTCCGTTCCCGGCGCTGCGGGTTGTCGATACAATCGGCCAATTCCCGCGCCAGGACGTCCGGCCGGGCCGCTCCCTGGATGTATTCCGGGTACATGGCCTCGTTGAGGAGGAGGTTGGCGATACCGATGAACTTCACCTTCACAATCAGCCGACCCAGGCCGTAGGTGAGCGCGTCGGTGCGGTAGGTGACCGCGCCCGGAATGCCCGCGAGCGCGCAATGCATCGACATCGTGCCGCTCGACGTCAGCACGGCCGCAGCCCCGACCGGATCGCGGGCCGAGGTCCGGCGGAAGGTCACCGAGGCGGGCGGGTTGGCCTCCTGGAGCACCGCGCGGATTTCCTCGCTCGGATACAGGACGACCGCCGGGCGCCGGGCCCCCCACTCCCGGTAAGCTTGGAGCAGGACCGGGAAGATGCGCGCCACCGGACCGCGCCGGCTGCCCGGCAGCAGCAGCACGGGGCCGGCCGGATCGAATTTCACCGGCGCCGCATAGTCGGCGGCGACGAAGGGATGACCCACAAAATCCACGGGCAGCCGCGTGTCCGCGTACACCGCCGGCTCGAACGGGAAGATCGCCGCCAGCGCATCGAGGTGACGCGACATCACGAACCGGCGCCCGGCCCGCGAAGCCCACACCTGCGGGCTGATGTAGTAGAGCAGCCGGGTGGATCCGCCGGCCTTCGCGGCGACGCCATTGGCCATCAGGGCGCGCGCGATGCGCAGGTTCAGGCCCGACGAATCCACAAAGCACACGGCGCGCGGCCGGTGCCGTGCGATCCACGCGGCGATCTCCCCGATGAGCGCGCGGTAGTGGGCGATCTTTGCAATGACCGCGAATCCCATCGCCGAGGTCCCCGTGAGGTCGCGCAGCAATTGCGCGCCCGCCGCCTGGAGATTCGCCCCGCCGAGGGCGCAGACCTGCAGCGCCGGCCGCCGCTCGCGCACGCCGCGCACGAGCCGGGCCGCGTGTTCGTCGCCGGAATGCTCCGCCGCGATGACCAGCAGGTCGACGCGCCCGCCGGCCGGGGCGGGCAGTCCGCTTGCAGGGTTGGGCGGAATCATGGCGGAGTCACTCGGGCCGGGACGGGATCCTCATGGCTGCTTCCGCCGGATCTCGTCGGTGATGGCGATGGCGACCTCGAGGGCCGATTTGCCCAGCGCACCCCCGACCTTGGGCTCCTTG
Source organism: uncultured Oleiharenicola sp. (assembly GCA_964392935.1). Lineage (GTDB taxonomy): Bacteria > Verrucomicrobiota > Verrucomicrobiia > Opitutales > Opitutaceae > Lacunisphaera. Next base: position 9,800 of record CAYMSE010000190.1, on the reverse strand, counting down.
GCCTCCTTCACGCTCTCCAGGAAATGCGCCAGCTCGATGGCGAGGGGTTCGCCCTTCTCGATCGGGATCTCGTGCACGGGCACCTTGTCCTCCCCCGCCTTGGCCAAACCGACCTTCAGCTTCAGGCCGTAGGCGATGATGTCGCTCTTCTTCACCAGGTGCCCCTTCTGGTTCATGAAATCGAGCGAGAGGTACGCGTTGTCCTGGAAGACGCGGATCTCGCGGTTCTTCTTCAGGCTCATGCGCGACGCGCTGAGGTTGGCCACGCAGCCGGACTCGAACTCGATGCGCGCGTTGGCGATGTCCTCGGTCTTCGACAGCACGTTGATGCCCACGCTGTCGATCTTGCGGATGGGGGATTTCACGAGGGCCAGGACGATGCCGATGTCGTGGATCATCAGGTCGAGCACGACGCCCACCTCCGTGCCGCGCGTCTGGTACGGCGCGAGCCGCTCGGTCGTGATGTACTGCGGCCGCCCCGCATGCTTCTCGAGATAGCTCATGACCGGGTTGAAATGCTCGATGTGCCCGACCTGCACCGTGCGCTGCGCGGCGCGCGCGGCGGCCAGCACCTGCTCGGCCTCCGCCAGCGAAGCGCACAGGGGCTTCTCGATGAGCAGGTGGCAGCCCTGCGCCAGCAGCGGCAGCGCGACCTCGGCGTGGCGGTCGGTCGGCACCACCACGCTCACCGCCTCGCAGGCGGCGCCAAGCTCCGCGAGCGTGGCGAAGCGCCGGCAGTTGTATTTCGCGCAGATTTCCGCCGCGCGCGCATCGCTCGTTTCGAAGATGCCCGCCAGCTCCGCGCCGGGCAGCGACGCATAGATGCGGGCATGGTGCTGCCCGAGCGAACCCACGCCGACAACGCCGCACTTGATCCGGGACTTGGTCATGAGGGCGAACGTAGCGGCGCGCCCGGTCGCGGCCAGACTGTTTTGGCGGGACGGTGGAGCGGACCGCGCCGGCGCCACCGGCCTCAGTGGTGCCCGTCCTGGCGCATGATGCCCCAGACGACGTAGAGGCCCAGCAGCGCCGAGATCAGGTAGCCGACGATGCCGAGCGCGGGATAGCCGAAGAGCAGCGGCGGGATGCCGGTCGTCACGAGCATCGACGAGCCGATGATCAACGCCCCGATGATCACGCCGATCACCAGCCGGTTGGCGGCGGTTTTCAGCGAGGCGTCCAGGTGCTCGAGTCCGCGGTGCTGGAAATTGATCGTGAAGTCGTCGTGCTCCAGCCGGCGGACGAGCCGGCGGAGTTCCAGCGGCAGGTCCCGCAGGCCCTCGACGGTGTCGCGCATCATCTCCCGCAGCCGGCGGGTGACCGCCTTGGCGCCGACCGAGCTGCGGTAGAGCTCGGCCAGCACGGGCCGGGTTTGCGCGCGCAGATCGAAATCCGGGTCGAGCGAGCGGCCGACCTCCTCGATGGAAAGCACCGCCTTGGCCATGAGCGTGTAGTCCTGCGAAAGCGACACGCCGTGCCGGCCGAAGATGTTCAGCAGCTTGATCATTGCCCGGCCGAGTTGCTGGCGCCCGACGGTGAAGTTCAGCTCCTCGCGCAGCGCGATCGTCACCTCCTTCTCCATCTCGTTGATCTCGGCCGGGCGCGCGTCCGGCCGCGCCAGCGTGGTGGCGATCTGCACGATGCGCTCGGCGTCCTGCTCGACCGCCGCCGTCCAGAATTCCGCCAGCCCGAACCGCAGGCGGCGCGTGAGGTGGCCGACCAGCCCCCAGTCGAGGAAACACAGGCGGTGGTCGGCGGTGACGATGACGTTGCCGGCGTGCGGGTCGGCGTGGAAGAACCCGTCGACCAGCACCTGGCGGACGAGCGATTCGGCGCCGCGGCCGGCGATGGCGCGGCGGATTTCCAGCGGGGCCTCGGTGCGGGCGACGCTCGTGCCCGGCACGAAGTCCATCACGAGCACCTGCTCGCCCGAGTACCGCTCGTGGACGACCGGGGCGAACACCTGCTCGGGGTGCGGATTGCGCAGGTTGAAGTAGAGCTGATTGCGCGCCTCGATCCGGAAATCCAGTTCGGCCAGCACGCTCCGGCGCGCCTCGGCGACGACCGCCGGGAGGTTGAACGGCCGCAGGTGCTCCGAACGCAGGTGCACCTGTTCAGCGAACCACTGGGCGAAATCGAGGTCGGTCGCGATGAGGCGGCGGGCGTCGGGCTTGAGCACCTTGACGGCGACCCGGCGGCCGTCCTCGCGCAGGCGGGCGACGTAGACCTGCGCCAGCGAGGCGGCCGCCAGCGGCGTTTCGTCGAACTCGGCGAAGATCTCGGCCGGGTTGCCGCCGAGCGACGCCTCGAGCACGGGCCGCATCGTCGCGTACGGCAGCGGCTGGACGCTGCTCTGCAGCTTGCGCAGCTCGAGGATCAGCGGCTGCGGCAGCACGTCGGGCCGCATCGAGAGGAACTGCCCGAGCTTCACGAACGCCGGGCCGAGCTCCTCCGCGGTGACGCGGATGCGCTCGTGGGTCGTGAGGTCCCCGTCCGGATGCGGCAGCCGCTGCCACACGCCCTCCGGCAGGTCGAGCTGGTCGATCAGGCCGGCATAGCCGTGCTTGGCGAGGATGCCGAGGATCTCCTTCGCCCGGCCGGCGTGACCCAGGAAATTGAATCCCTTCATGCGCTGCGGACGGGGCCCTTCGGGCGCGAACCGGGTTTGCGGCCCGCTTGCCTCCGCTTCTGCAGTGCGGCGACGCGCGCCTCCAGCACGGCGATCCGTGCCTGGGCCTGGGCGCCGGCCTGCTTGGCCAGGGCGAGCAGGCGGTCTTCCACGTCGCAGCGGACCGTCGCGAACTCGCGCCGGCCGTCGCGGGCGATCCGCCGGGCCATCGCCTTCGCATCTTTCCCGCTGATCCTTCCCTGCTGGACGAATTCGCCCAGCGATTCCTCGGCCTTTTCCTTCGTGATCAGGGCCGCTCCCACGCCGGCGAGGAGCGCCTTCCGGATGGAGTTCATCATAATGCCCGAACCTAACCCCGCCCGCAACGAACGCAAACGGCGCGCCCGGCTCCCGCAGGAATCACGCCGCTGCGCGATCGGCCGGTGGTCCGCCACGCGCTGCCCCGCAAGGCGCACACCAGCGGCAACGATCTCGCCTGTTCAGGCCAGCCGGCCGTCGTGCAGGACGAGGCGACGCGCGGTCTTTGCCGCGTGCGCCGCATTGTGCGTGACCAGCACCAGGGCCGCGCGTTCGTCCGCACACACGCCGAGCAGCAATTCGATCACCTCGTCACCCGTGCGTTCATCGAGGTTGTCCGTGGGCTCGTCGGCGAGCAGCACGGCCGGCCGGTTCATCAGCGCGCGCGCGACGGCGACCCGCTGGCGTTCGCCGCCCGAGAGTTGCGCGGGCAGGTGGTGCGCACGTTCCGCCAACCCGACGCGCGCGAGCAGGGCGGCCGCGCGGGCGCGCTCGGGGGCGCCGACCGGCCCGACGAGGCGCGCCGCCATCAGCACGTTGGCGAGCGCGTCGATTTCCGGGATCAGGTAGTAGGCCTGGAAAACCATGCCGAGGAACCGGCCGCGGCGCCGCGTGAGCTCGTCGAGCGCCAGCGTGTGCGCAGCCTCGCCGCGCCAGAACAGCTCGCCGGCGTCCGGCCGGTCCAGTCCGGCCAGCAGGTTGAGCAGCGTGCTCTTGCCGGAGCCCGATTCGCCGCGAATCGAGACGCTCTCGCCGGCAGCCACCTCGAGCCCGACGCCCTGGAGCACGCCGAGAGTCTGGTCGCCGCTCGGATAGGTTTTCCGCAAGCCAGAGGCCCGGAGGATCGGGCCTCCCGAACGTCCAACAGCCAACGTTGGACCTTCAACATTCACGGACTCATTCTTGCGCGTCATGGCCTGAGTTGGAAGTTGGGCGTCGGATGTTGTCGGTTGCGCTCCGTCACTCGGAGCGCAGCGCCTCCACGGGTTTGAGTCGCGCCGCGCGCCACGCGGGGATCAGGCCGGCGAGCGTCGCGGCGAAGATCGAGAACACCACGATCAGCACGACGTCCTTGGTCGCGGTGTGGGCCGGCAGGTCGCTGAACTGGTAGAACTTCACGAAGGTGTCCTGCCCCATCGTGAAGCGCGCGATGACCTGCACGACGGCGTTGCGGTAGTGCAGCAGCGCAAAGCCGCCCGCCAGACCGGCCGCGGTGCCGGCGACGCCGATGAACAGGCCCTGCACGCAGAAATTCGCCGCCACCTCGCGGGCGCGGCCGCCCATCGCGCCGAGCAGGCCGATCTCACGCGTCTTGCGCACCACCGTCACCAGCAGCGAGCTGGTGATGGAGAACGCCGCCACGACGATGATGAACGTGAGCAGGAAGAAGATCATGTTGCGCTCGAAGCTCAGCACGGCCTGGAAGTCGGCGTTGCTCTCGAACCACGTCAGCGCCTCCATCGTAGGTGGCAGCGCCTTGTTCAGCGCCGCGGCGACGCGGTCGGCGTCCGCGCCGGGCTTGAGCCGTACATTGTAGCCGTGCACGCGGTGCTGGAGGCCGTAGAGGTCCTGCATGAGGCGCAGCGGACAGATCACCGTCGAGCTGTCGAGCTGCTGGTGACCAATGCGGAAGATGCCCGCCACGCGCACCTCGCGCGGCAGCAGGATTTCGTTCTGGTTGGCCCGCTTCAACATCAGCGGAGTGTAAATGCTGACGGTGTCGCCCACCCTCGCGGCCAGGTTGGCCGCGAGGAGGGAACTCAGGATCACCGAGTCGTCGTCGAGGTCGTCCAACGAGCCCTCGATGAGGTAGCGCTCAAGCGGTATCACCTGCTTCATCCGCTGCAGGTCGTAGCCTTGGATGAGCGGCAGGGCGGGATGGTCCGCATGCTCCATCATGACGACGCCCTGCGCGTACGGTGCGAAATCCGCCACGCCCGGCGTGTCCGCAATGATTCTCTCGAGCGACGCCTCGGGCTCGATCAGGCCGCGGGACCGCACCTGGACCTCGCCCTGCGTGTCGATGATCATGCGCTGGATCTGGTGGCCGAAGCCTCCCATGACGCTCGTCGATACGAGCATGAGTGCGACGCCCAGACCGACGCCGACAACCGAGATCAGCGTGAAAAACGACACACGCCCCGTGGGGAACAGCTGCTTGAACGCGAGGTAGACGGGCCAGGGCATGGCAGAATCGGTAGCGAGTGCTGAATCGACGTTTGAGGCAATCTTACGTTCGCGACGACGAAGTCGCGGCCGGATTACCTGCGCCTCCAAGTGGTCCGATCCCCCGACGCCTACCGCCAGATGGCCCTGTCAAGTACCCCGAAATCACGTCGGGTTTCATTACGAAAATCGATCATCAACTCGAGACTACGTGAGCAAAATCGGGACTATTTACTTACATTAGTTATTGTTTAATAACATCTAGATAAATAGACGAGAAATAATTCCTGACGCGGCACCGCCAATGCTCAGGAATGGCAATCCTTATGAATTTCACCATGAAGAAACTGGTTCTCTCAGCCCTGATGGCCGCGCTGCCGTGCCTCGGAATTGCCGGCACGTACAGTTTCAATACGTCTGCGCTCGATGCAGGTACCGGTACCGGTGATTCTTTCGACGGCATTTCCCATGGTCAGGCAATTACTTGGGGACTTTACGGCACCACCTACGGCGCCAGCTATGCCAACCTCGTGAACGAGGTGAAGGCGAGCGGCAACGTGATCACGTCGGCGACCCTGACGCTCACTGGCATCAAGGACTGGACCGACGAGCCGAAGGATGTCCTTTACGTCGATATCCTGAATGGGCTCAACAACGGCCTGAAATCCGTCACTTATAACTCGAATCCGTCGACCTATGACACGTCGTATGGCGCCAACGTGTTCGTCAATGCCAGCGGATCCAATGCATACAACAATTCCGCCCACTCGCTCGGGCTCGCCTTCACCGACGTCGATGCCGCCGGCGCGGGCGGAACCGCCAAGTCGCTTCTGAAAGCCGACATCGGCACGATGCCCGGCCTGACGACCACCCAGTATAACGCGATGCCCGGCACTTGGACCGACACTGCCGGACCCTACGGTTCCGGCGCCGCCGGTTCGAACGTCGTGATCGCGTTCAGCGCGGACAATCTCTCGGTCCTCGAACAGTACCTCGAGGCGGATCCGAGCACCTCCTCCTCCCCCACCGTGGGCCTCGGGTTTGCGGCCGAATGCCACTACTATATCAACAACATTCAGCTGAGCGTCACGGTTGGGACCGCCAGCGTTCCGGATTCCGGCACCACGTTCATCCTGTTGGGCCTCGGCCTCCTCAGCCTCGCGGCGGTCCGCCGCCGCCAATCGGCCTGATCCGCAACTGCCCCCCGAGTCTCTCCTTTTATTTCCCGGTCGGAAGTTCCGACCGGGAAATTTCGTCTTAACATTCCGCGATCGTGAGGTCTTATCGCTGCAAATGAGCAACCTGCGGCACTGCGTGGTATTTGCGCTGGTGCTCGGTGCTGTCCTTGCGCTCGGGGGATGCTTCAAACGCAAGACGGACGTCGAGCGCTGGATCGCCAAGGGAGACGAGTTTTTCGAGAAGGGCGATTTCGAAGCCGCCACGGGCCTGTACAATCAGGCCCTGGCGAAGCAGCCTGAGAATCCGCTCACGTTGAGCCGGCTGGCGCGAGTCGCCTACCACGAAGGCCGGACGGTTTCCGCCTACGTCGTCCTCCAAGTCACCGCCCCAAAGGTGCCCGACGACCTCGGCATCCAGCGCACCTTCGCCTTGGCCAGCCACGCCCTGGGCCGAACCGTCGATGCCCGCCGGACCGCCAAACTCGTCCTCGAAAAGCACCCCGACATGGAGGACATGCTGATTGTGCTCGCCGAGACCTGCCTCACGACGCGCGACGCAAACGAGACCGCCCGCATCATCGACGCGTCGCGAACGAAGGTTGGTGACCGCGCGGCCTTCCACGTCGCCAGCGGCATTCTGAGCGCAGGCCGGCGCGAGGACGCCGCCGCCGAGGAGGAGTTCCGCCGGGCGCTAGCCCTCGACGCGCGCTCTGCCGCCGCGCATGCGGAACTGGGTGCCCTCCTCCTGCGGCGCGGCGACAGCACCGCCGCGCGGAGCGAGTATGGTCAGGCTGCGGCGCTCTCCGATCTTCGGTCGCCCCGGCGGATCCGGTACATTGAGTTCTTGGTTGGACACAATGGCGCGACCGAGGCGCGCAAAGAAATCGACGGCATCCTGGCCCAATGCCCCGACTTCGTGCCGGCTTGGGGCGCTCGCATGAAACTCGACTTCGCCGAGGGGAAACTCGACGAAAGCCTGGAGGCCACCGCCAAGATCATCGGACTGGACCGCGCCAACTACGAAGCCTGGATGCAGCGGATCGCGATCAAGCTGCGCCGCAACGATCTCGATGGGGCCATCGAGGATCTCAAGCGGGTCGAGGCCTTCTATGATCGCGCGGCGGATGTCAAATACCAGCTCGCGCTCGCGCTGCTCGCGAAGGGTGAACCCTTCACCGCGGATCAATACGTTCAGAAAGCCCTGCGGCTTTCGCCAAACAATGCGGACGCAATCCTGCTGAAGGCCCACATTGACCTTGCGCGCCGCCAGCCGGCCGCGGTGGTCACTTCCCTCACGAAGCTCCTGGAAAAGCGGCCCCAAGAGATTCGCACCTACCCCCTGCTCGCGACAGCCTACCGGATGGCCGGCGACGCGGAACGCTCGGTGAGCGCCCTCCGGTTGCTGGCGGAGTCGTTTCCCAAGTCGCCCGACGCCCACTATCGGCTCGGTGTCCTCCTGCTCGAACTTGACCGCACAACTGAAGCGAAACAGGCGCTCGGACGGTCCCTGGAGTTGGCCGACAACTACTGGCCGGCGCTCGAGGTCATGATGAGCCTGGATCTGGCGGAGCGGCGCGACGAAGACGCCCGGCACCGGGTCGAGGAGGCGATCCGCAAGTACCCGAAGGAATCCGCCGTGTGGCTCATCCGCGCCAGGTTGCACCTGAACCAACGGGACTTTGCCGGGGCGGAGTCCGACCTGTCCCGGGTCATTGCCCTGGCTCCGCGGGATTCCCATGCCTACCAGCTGCTCGCGCGCCTCTACCTGGCGCAAGGCCGGGTGACCGACAGCGATGGCAAGCTGCGCGCGCTGACGCAGCAACAGCCGAGTGCCGACGCCTTCACCCAGCTTGGCATGCTGCAGTCGATCGAGCAGCAATTCGAGCCGGCACGGCGCAGCTACGAAAGAGCAATCGCGCTGGATCCGCAGTTCGCCCCCGCCCTGAACAACCTCGCCATGCTCTATGCGGAGCGCCTCGGGCAGCTCGACCGCGCCGCGGAGTTGATCAAGCGGGCTCGCGCCGCCTCCCCCGATGACCCGGTGGTCGCGGACACGGCCGGCTGGATCCTGGTCCGCCGCGGCTTTTACCAGAGCGGCTTGCAGCTGCTGCAAGCGGCCGCCGAGCGCCTGCCTTCGGATGCCGAAGTGCGCTATCATCTCGGCATGGCCCACTACTATCTGGGCAACGATGCCGATGCCCGGCCGGCCCTGCGAGACGCGGCTGCCGCCGTCAACTTCCCCGCCCGGGCCGACGCCGCCACGCGGCTGGCCGTGCTCGATATCGACCCGCTCAATCCCGCGGCCGGAGCGCGCGACCAGCTCGACACGCTCGTGCGCAAGGATCCGCGGGATTCCGCCGCCGCCTACCGCCTGGCCGTCATCCAGGCAAAGGAGGGCCGGATGCAGGAGGCCGCCAGCGCGTACGAGAAGGTGCTTGCGGTGAATCCGCGGGACCTCCGGGCGGTAACAGGATTGATCGACCTCTATTTCGGCCCAGTCCCCAACCGCGAGCGGGGAAAGGAATTGGTGAAGGCGGCGCGGGAATTGGCGCCCAACGATTCCCGGCTCATGGCAAAACTCGGACGCATCCTGTTCGGTTCGGGTGAATGGGTCACCGCCAATGGCATCCTGCAGGAGTGTGCGCGCGAGTTCGCCTCGGACCGCGAATTCCAATTCGTCCTCGCCCAGTCCCAATACAGCCTCGGCCGGATTCCGGACGCCAGCGCCGCCCTGGCGATTGCCGCCGCAACGCCCCCGGGCCAGGTCCCGCTGGCTGCCGCGGAACGCATGGCAGCCCTCCTGGCGGCGGCGGAAAGCGCGACTCCGGCGCCGGCGGTCGTGGCCCAGGCGGAGCAGATTCTCAAAGCCGAGCCGACGGATGTTCCCGCGCTGATGGTCCGGGGGATCGCCCGCGCGCGCGCCGGCGACGGGGGAGCCGCCCGCCAGGACTTCGAAAAGATCCTGTCGATCTACCCGCAATTCTACCCGGCGATGCGGCAGCTGGCCGTCCTGTACGGCGATCTGCTCGGCGACGATGCCCAAGCGGAGGAATGGGCCCGCAAGGTGCTCAAACTGGCTCCCGAGGATGCTGAAGCCAATTTTCAGATCGGCGCCGTCCAGTTCCGCCGCGGCACCTATGACGAGGCCGTGCGATTCCTGTCCCAGGCCGCGGGCCGGCGGCCGGCGCATGGCATCACCCAGTACTATCTCGGGATGGCGTATTTCCAGTTGCGGAATTCCGGCGAAGCCCGCGCCGCGCTGGAACGGGCGCTGCAACTCAAGCTGCCACCGCAGGAAACCGGCGAGGCGACCCGCACGCTCGAAGCCCTCGCGCGTACGCCCCGGAACTGACCGGCGTCACCGCGCCGACTCGGTCGGACGCAACGACGGGAAAAGGATCACGTCGCGGATGCTCTCCGCACCGGTGAGGAGGATGCAACGGCGGTCGATGCCGACGCCCATGCCGCCGGCCGGCGGCATGCCGTGCTCGAGCGCGAGGAGAAAGTCCTGGTCCAGGTTCTGCTTTTCC
>CAYMSE010000189.1:0-2935 GCA_964392935.1 uncultured Oleiharenicola sp. | reverse complement strand
CTCCTGCGTTTGGAGCGCTGGAACAAGATCAACGCCACCGGCGTCGGCTCCATCTACTCGATTTTCGATCCCGGCACCGCGCGGCTCAAGGATTGCGTCATCAAGGATGTTGTTGAGGGCAAGGACGGCGAGAAGCTCCTCCCCGGTCTCGACCTGGTGCCGACGACTTTCAACCTCGTCGACCTCGAGGGTGAGTACAAACCCGACCCCAAGCGGCCTTCGTACGTGATCTTCCAGGAGCAGCTCGCGGAGATCGAGAACAACTACGACTTCATCCTGTTCGATTGCCCGCCCAACGTGCTGCGCGCCTCGCAGAACGGCGTCTATTGCGCGGGTGAAATCTACGTGCCCTCGAACCCGGACGCCCTGAGCCTGATCGGGTTCACCCTGCTCGTGGAGAAGCTGCTCCGCTTCCAGCAGTCGTCCGCGAGCTTCCGCACCACCGCCATGGGGCCCGCGGCGCAGGTTTTCGGCATCGTCTTCAATTCGATCAAGACGAACACCGACATCGAGGTGCCGAAGATGCGCATGCAGCTTCGACTGAACCAATTCAAGACCCAGAAACGCGGTTGCGCACCCACGGCGAAGATCTGCACGACCCAGATCCGGGACGCGATGATCGTGCGTCGCGCGGTCACGCTCGGCCTGCCGGTCTTCCTGGTGGGCACCGAGGGCAACGAGCCGGACGGTGTCGCCAACGACTACCTGAAGCTGGCCAACGAGATCATCGAGAACACCCCGCCGGACGCCCGCTAATTTTCCGAATCCATCCCCACCATGGCCAAGTTCAACAGCACTGAATGGGACGAAGTCCGCAAGAAGTTCCGCCATTCAATCATGGCGGACACCTCGCTCGTCAGTCTTGCCCAGAATCTCGACACCAAGGAGTGGCCGCATTCCGGCGACGACGAGAAGCCGTCCAAGTACATCGATTTCAGCTATGAGGAACTCCTCATGATGCCCGAGATCGCGGGCAGCGCCGACAAGGCTGACCACCTCATCGGCATCCTCAAGGAGACCCTCGCCTTCGACGATCCGTTCGGCGACATGGTCGCCCAGGTCGAGGAGACCAGCTCGAAGGAAAACCCGATCCTCAAGACCCTCGCGCGCCTCGGGATCCCGGAAAACTACCCGCTCGCCCTCGCGAATTTCAGCGAAGGCACGCGGGTCGTCTGCGCCTCGGAAGGCATCAAGACGATCGGCGAGTTTGCCAACCTCGGGCAGCAGATGGCCACGCGGGTCGTGCTCGGCGGCGATTTCCGCAACGCCCTCAATGCGCTCACGCACGGTGACGAAGAGGGCATCGGCCAGTTCCTGCCGTACCGCAAGGGCAAGACCGGCCTTCATCTCGCCGAGGCGATCGGCCTCGTGCCCGCCGGATTGCCCCGCCCGGACCAGCTCGGCCTGGCGAAGGCCTATGGCGCGCGGCTGGCCAGCAGCGATGCGTCCGCCGCCCGCACGCTCACAAAGGAGCAGATCGAGAAGCACGAGGGCATGATGCGCGTATCGGTCAATGCCGCGCTCGACTGGTTCAAGGCCGACAAGGAAGCCCTGCTCAAGCACCTCGCGGACGGCGGCACCTACGAGCGCTATTTCGTCGTCTTGAATGACCCGGCCCGCGAAGCCATCGCCGTGCGGCTGACCAGCGGCGTGCTGAAGCACGTCGCCCCGGCCGGTGCCGCGGCCCCGGATTCCGGCGAGAAGAAGGGCGGTTTCTTCTCGAAGCTCTTCGGCAAGCGCTGACGCCGCCGTCTTTTCGTCCTTGGACAACAAGCCGCCATTTCCCGGGGCGCCTTTCCCGCCGCCCGGTCCTGGTTCCGGCATCCCCGGCGCCCCGAAACCCGGTACGCCCGGCCCGGCACCCGGTCCGGCCTTTCCGCCGCCGTCCGGCATGAAGTTTCCCGCCGCCAAGCCCACGGCCGGCGGCATCAAGCCACTGGTGTTGCCGCGGCGCGCCAGCCCGCTGCAGCGCGCCCAGGAGGCCTCGCAGGCCACCGCCGCCGCCCGGAAATCGATCGACGCCATCATGTCGAGCTCGCGCGCCCCTTGGGGGGGCAAGGCCGCCCTCAGCGGCACGCAGGTCGAGGAACTCGAGAAGGCTCTTCGGGCCCTCGAGGCCAAGGTCGGCGAACGCGAGATGGCGCTGGCGGAGGCCGAGAACAAACTGGCCGAGCGCGACCGCGCCCTGGCGGAAACCGAGGCCCTGCTCCAGGCCCGCGAAAAGGTCATCGACGCCATGCGCAAGCAGCCCGTCGTCCAGGAAGGCGCGTCGGTCAACCCGGCCGAGATGGAGGCGCTGGCCAAGCTCAAGGAGGAGCTCGACCGCCAGGAGGCGAACATCAAGGAACAGCGCCAGGCCCAGCAGGAGCGCGAGGACTTCCTCAACCAGAGCGAGGCGGCCTTGTTCGAAAAGATGCAGGCCCAGCAGGAGAAGGAGACCGAGCTGGAGCAGAAGGAGGAGGATTTGAAGAAACTCGCGCGCCAGATGGGCGTCCTGAAGAACGAACCGAAGGAACCGATCGAGAAAGCCTGAGTGGAACCTTCGCGGGATTTCCCTTTCCAAGCCCCTGACTTGCCCCATTTTCGTCCCCCTATGATTTTTCGTTCGCTGCGGATCCTTCCCTTGGTCGCACTCGTCGTCCTGCCTGCCGCCGTGCGGGCCCAGGAGACCACCGGCAAGGAGGACGAACGCCTGGCGGCCTTGGCCGCCCGCAGCGCCCAGGAGGAGCAGGACCAGTGGTTCGGCCCGCGCAACCGCGTCACCGTGGGTATCCGCATCCTCAGCTCCGCCGGTTCGGTCCGCTTCGGCAACCTCGGGGCGGTTTCCGCGCGGTCGATCGCCGATGCCTCCTTCGGCGCGGTGACCCGCACCTATGACACCGGCACGGTGACGGGCGACAGCCTGCGCAGCGACGAGGTGGACGCCAACGGCAAC
>CAYMSE010000188.1:0-8555 GCA_964392935.1 uncultured Oleiharenicola sp. | reverse complement strand
CGCAGCTCGAACTCATCTTCCTTCGCTCCTTTGTCGAGCGCCAGCCGGGCGCGCGGGGCGTTCCTCCAGGCCACACTCCAGCCCGACATATCATCGCGCGAACTGCCCGCTTGCGAGGGATGCCACGTAATGAGAAGCGTCGAGTCGGTTTGATCGCAGATGCCTTGGAGGATTTGCTTGATAAAGAGGTTTACGCTGTCCTCGTCGATCTTGGCTTTTCCGACAAACCGCACAATGTCGTAGGCGGAGTCGAGGACGCAGAGCTTGTGACCAGGAACCGCCCGCAGGCGCGCTCGTAGCTCGTAATAGAACAGGGTCAGCGTGAACTCACCGTTCTCCCGCATGATCGCCAGCGCGCTGTCCTTGCCTTTGCGCGAAATCGTCTGGCCACCGCTCGGCAGAGGCAATTCCAGCTCGGCGCAGATTGCTTGAGCGCGGCGCGCGAGTTCGTTGGTGTCGTCTTCCGCGCTCACATAGACCAACGTCGTAGGCGTCGGAGCCGGCGCGCCGAACTTGTGCTGACCCGCGTCAAACTTCGAGCTGTACGGGGAAGAGTCGACGTTGAGCGTCAAACCCCATTGCAGCGCCAAGCGGGACTTGTGAACGCCACCGGGACCGCAGAGGAAGGTAGGGATGCCTTTTTCCAGCCAACCCGGTATTAGCTCTTCCACCGGCTGCACGTCATGCCTCAGCAGATCGGCGATGCTGAGCGCATCAACGTCGGGCCGCATGGCGTCGCGTTCGCCCAGCGCGGGCGTGGACAGAACGAGGTCGATCAGCGCGTCAGCACCGTGCGCAACCAAGAAGTCGTCCGCACCGACTTTCAGCGGCTTGCCTTGCGCGTCCACTTCGTCCGAAGCGGGCAGTCGCACGGAGTACACCTGCTTGCCCAAAGCTCCGAGATGCGACGCCAGCCGAATTTCAGCCTGCTGGACGTGTTCGTTCGTGGCGATGTCGGAGTCGAACAGTAGGCGAAAGCTCTTGGCCGGAAAGTTCGCTAGATCGGGATGCAGCGTTTTCGTCCCGCTCTGCCGCGTATTCCAGACGCCACCGATGGCGATGCAAGGAATGCCGGCTTTGCAGAGCGCAACGGCCTTCTTTTCCCCTTCTACTAAACAAGCGTCTTCAACTTCGCCGCGCTCGAATCGCGTCCAGTCATAGTTGCGCGGGAAGTAGATTTGCACTCCCGCGCCCTTGGGGTTGTCATAGCGCTGCCCATCCTTAGGCAACGCGTTCCCAGACATGGGCACAGCGAGGTAGCGAACACGCATCATCGGAACGCGAATGCCGTCCTGTTCGTAGGTAACGAGCGATCCATCGGCGCGGCGGTAAGGCATGACGAGCGCCGGATGCGAAGCGAAGTGCGGATGCACGCTGCTGGCGTCATCTACGGCGAAAATTCCATTTTCGCGTGCATCGTCAAATTCCAAGCCAGAGCGAGCTAGGTCCGCCCTCGCAGCCATGAGCGTGGAGCTGCTGCATTCGCCACGTTCGGTGATGGGAACGCCACCGCCCCAGCGCGTGATGTTGATGCTAGGCGCGTTTTGCGCCATATTGTCGTTCGTCATCGTTGTAAGACTCTTGTGTCGTCAGACGCATTGGGAACCCCGCGCCGCAAACGCGGGGTTTCGTTTTTCAGATCGGCGTCGCCTCGGCTTCGGCCACGAACGTGCAAAGGTCAGCCAGCGCCGGAAAGAAGCCACGTTCGCTCGCAGCTTCAGTGAAGGCGACATAGGCAACGCCTCCATTCGGAAAGTCGGGATCGGGGGCTACGCGGATGAGGCCACGCGCGTGCGCTGCGTTGAACGTAGATTCCGGAATCTCAAGGCGGACCTTCGGATGCGGAGCGTCGTAGCAGCGGTTCCTCGGAAACAACGTCACGACGCCATTTCGTTTCGAGAAGCCGAAGCCAGCCGGCGCTTGGTGCCAGCCGAACTCAAACGTCGGGTTCGGCTTTATGGCGCTGGCGTGCCAACAAGCGAAGCGCGCGAGCATGTCCGCGCCTTTAAGCGTCGTGCTCATCAGGCAGCCTTTCCCGTGGGCGTGCGGCCCGTGGTGACCATTTCGAGCGCCACCGGGCGAGGAATGAAGAATCGGCGACCCAGGCGGAGCGCGGGGATGTCGCCCGATTTGATGCCTGCATCTACGACCGCGCGGCTGCATCCCAACGCACGAGCGAGGTCGGCGGGTTTGAGCGGAGGCCCTTCGGGGGCGAGTTGGTAGGTTTCCATGTGTGTGTGATCCTCGAAAACGAGGCCACGGCCTGTGCTTCCCGCGAAGAGAGCGCGCGCCATAGCCGAATGACGCCCCGAAGGGCGGTGTGGATTCGGGGGCGAGCGATACGAGCCCGAAGGCTTAGAGCCATCCCCCCACTTCGGGACGGCGGCGCGCGTTAAGCGCGATACGGCCGGGTGTGCTCAACATCCGACTAGAACGGTAGTAAAGCACGAAATGCGAATAGCTTCAAATCAACGCAAGAAAATGGAACTGAACGCAGTCGAAACGCGCTGATGCTGCTCTACGAAAATCCTTATAATTCGCCACGAAATTCTGCATTCGCGTTTGTCAAGTCGTCGACGATTCACGCGGCCATTTCTATGCGAGACACGAGTTCCATATCCGCTGCCAACGCGTAGTGAGCGAGGCCATCGAGCGTCGTGGATTCACCGATGAACGTGTCGGGCACGAGCACGTAGCGCCACGGCTTCGCCTTGAACCGCTTGGCGTGATGCTCCGTTGCCGCCCACGTCCACACGAGCGCCGACGCGGTCTTGCGGCGCACTGTCTCGTCGTCGATCTCGCTTTGCCGCTTGGGCTCGATGATTAGGTGCTCTGCCTCGGTTTCCGCGACAAAGTCCGGCAAGTAGGGATGGCCGTCAGCGTCCTCAATGCGGAACTGCCCCGGTCCCGGCCGCATCCACTTTTTGACACCGGCCTCGCGTTCCAGAAGCATCGCCAGCCGCCGCTCGGGGTCGCTGTCGAAGCGCGCGAACGGGTAGCACGCTTTGCGGAACCCACCGTAAACGGTGCGCTTCACGTCGCTCGCCCGAGCTGACGGTTGCCGGAAGTCTTGAACCGCACCGTCAAGGTCAAAGTGCTGCGGGCGAAGCTCCGTGAAGCCAGCGCGGACCTCCACGCGGTAGCGCGTTTCCTCGCGCCACATGCGGGCAACCATTTGCGAGTGTACGAACTCCGCCAAACCCTTGCCCTGCGTTATCAAGACATTCCGCACGGCGTTGTCATTGGCGAGATAGCCTCGCAGCCGGCCGACGACTTGCGCCGCTAGGTGGTACAGCAGCTCTGCGTGGTCTTCGTAGTCGATCTCGTCAAAGTCCACGAGCCGCCGCAACAAGTAGTCTTCGAGACGTTCTTCTGCCGGCCCGTCGTCGACCGACGAAATGATGTGGCGCTCGTCCGTGCGGATGTTTTGGATTAGCAGATCACGCGAGCCAGGTTGGTAGTTCAACGAATCCAACCGCTCCAAGTCGAACTTCTTGAAGCCAAAGCCTGCTTGATCGAGCGGCAGAATTGATAGCTGCGGAATGGCGATAGTGTGCTCTTGGAACGCCTCAAGCGCTTGCTTGACGACCGCTTCGATGCGTTCCGCCTGCAACGGCCGATAGTCCAGCCCATCCAGCTCACGCTTGCGCGACGTGGCGTCAGCGGCGATGCGCCTTAGAACGGACGGCGATGTGAGTTCACGGATGTGCTTCACTTCGGTTTGGTAGAGCGGCAGCACATCCTGCAACGCCACACGCGCGAGGTCGCGTTCCTCTGGCGACGCGAGAAAGGCTGGCGCGGGGCTTGGTTCCGCCACACCCTGAATCTCCGGCGCGGGATTGGGTGTCAGCCACGATTCCACAACGCTTGGCGCGGTCAGCACGCGCGGACTTGTCGTGGGGATGTCGCCGCCTTCGCCGATGGTGAGTTGACGGCGGATGAGTGAGCCCGGCTTGCGAGCCTCGTCGATAATGGCTTGAAAGCGGTCGTGCGCGATAACGGTCAGCGTGTCCGTAACGGGCTCGCCGGTGCGTCGGCCGTAGGGAAGGCGCAACCCGCGCCCCAACGTTTGCTCAGTGAGAATTTCAGACGCGGACGCGCGCAGCGGGACGATAGTGTAGAGGTTGGTTACGTCCCAGCCTTCTTTGAGCTTGTTGACGTGGATTACAATGTCGGTTTTGCCCGACGTTTCGACCTCCAGCAGCTTTTCCGCGTTCTCGTCGCTTTCGGTGCCTGACTGCTTTGAGTGAATCTCCGCGACGCGCCCCCGGTAGCGTCCCTCGAAGAACTCGTCCGACTCCACGTATTCGCGGATGCGCCGCGCGTGGTCGGTGTCCGTCGCCACCACAAGCACGAAGGGATGCACGCGGCGAACCCGGTTGGTCAGCGCGTATGTCTCTAGCTTCGCTCGGACGTGCTCGTGATAGTGGACGCCATCTTCGAGCATGATCTTCTCAAGCTCGTCGCGCTCCATTGTCTTTGCTTGGAGGTCGAAGTCCTTGCGTGTTGCAACGGCGGGCTCTTTCACGAAGCCATCCGCCATCGCTTGCGCGAGCGTGTAGCGAAAGATCACGTTCTTGAACGGCTTCGGACTCGCGCCGACGCTCATGGGCGTCGCAGTCAGCTCCAAGCCAAGGATGGGCTTCAGTTCGGCGATAGCTCTTGCGCCGGCGCTGCCGCGATAGCGATGCGCTTCGTCCATGAGCAGCACGAGATCATTGAGACCAGCGAGGTATTCGAAATAGCTCTGCCCGATGTACTCGTGCAGCCGCTTGATGCGCGGCGCATGGCCGCCCCGGACCTCCGAGTTGATCTTCGAAATGTTGAAGATGTTGATGTGGATCGCATCGTCGCCCAAGAGATCGCCGCCGCGTACGCCCCGCCCATCTTCGTAATTGTCGCCTGTGACGATCAGAGGCGGCCGAGTGACGAACTCGGAAATACCCTTGAAGACGTACTTCGGACTACCGGGTCGAAAGTCCTCAAGCAGCTTTTCGTAGATCGTGAGGTTCGGGGCGAGGATGAAGAAATGCCGACTGACGCCCGTAAGATAGAGATAGGCGATAAACGCGCCCGCGAGCCGCGTTTTGCCGACGCCCGTTGCGAGCGCAAAGCAGAGCGAAGGAAAGTCACGTTCGAAATCCGTCACCTCGGGATAGGCAGCGCGCACTTTTTCAAGCGCGGCGACTACGTCCGCTGTTTTCGAGGGCTCGATAACGTCAAGAACGTCCGCGAGGATGCGCAAGCTTGCGGCCTGTGGCGCGCGAAGGGAAAGGCGCTGCGAAACGGAGGCGGCGGCGCGGAAGTCGGCCATTAGGCGTCCTCCCCGTCAAAATCGAGCGTCAACGTATTGGTGGGTTCTGCTTTCTTCTTTCGCTTGCGACGCGGACGCGGCGGCTCCTCCGGCTCGCCGTCATCGCCGTCCGCTTCTACGACTGGCGGTGGCGGCTCTGGCGGGGCAAGCGCGGCAACAGAAACGCTGTAGTCGTCCTTGCCCCATTCGCAACGATGAAGGATCGCGAGCGGAATCTTTTTGACCGTGAGGTTCTTGAACTCTGCGACGTGCTTGCCCTGGAACGCTTTGCAGCAGACAAGCAGCGAGCGATCAGGTCCAACGGCCTCGCTCAGCGCGCGTAGTTGATCGTGGGGAAGCGATTGCGTCGTGGTGTAAATAAAATCACGTTCGGACGAGTAGCCCTGCATCCAATAATGCTGCGTGCTGGGCGCGTAGGTGAAGCCCATATGCTTGCACATGGCTTCCGCAAGCATTGCCGCATCGTACTTTTTCGAGATAACCCAGTTGTCGAACTGATCTTTCTCTAACAGCGAGGGCGCAAGCCGATAGAAGCGGAATCCACCACCGCCTTTCCAACCGGTTGCCTCTGTGACACCGCCGAACTCTTCGCCATCAACCACCTTTTTGAGACGAGGGACGATGTGCGTGACCGCATGATCTCCTTGTTCAATCATGATCCAGCGACGGCCCATCTTATGCGCCACCGCCCCGGTAGTTCCGGACCCAGCAAAAGAGTCGAGCACCAAGTCGCCGGGATCGGTAGCTATCTCAAGAATGCGCTTAATTAGCCTTTCGGGCTTGGGCGTAGGAAACGCGGCGTCCCGTCCGAACAGTGCTTGGCTCTCTTTTTTTGCTTCATCGGTATGACCCACTTCGTCGTGAGGCCACCATGTCCAAGGCGTGATACCTTCGACCTCGCTGAGATAGCGAATGACCGATGGCTGGGCGGACCCATCTTTGCCGAAATAAATGCGCCCCAGCGCAAGCAACTCATCGTATCGAGGACGTATCATTGACCAGCATCGTCCTTCGGGCGGCTTGTGTTTTGCGCCTGAAGGTGTGGTGATCTCGTACATCTGGTTTGGTCGATACCCTTGCGCCGTCATAGGGATCGCCCGCCACGGCCCGCGTGGATCGTTGTTCGGGTTCTTATAGACCTCTGCCGACTTACCTTCGATTGGGATTGCGTTGCGATGATCGGCGAAGGCGTCGATATCCTTGGCGTAAGTCAGAATGTATTCGTGTGCGTCTCCGATAGACCCTCGGTTCTCGCGCGAATATCGTTTCTGCCACACGATTGCTGCGACGAAACTTTGGCGACCACAAATTTCGTCGAGCAGGACGCGAAGATACGCGGACTCTCGGTCGTCGATGCTAACCCAAAGGGAGCCTTCCGGAGACAGTAGAGACCACAGAAGCTCAATGCGATCTCGGAGCAAGCTAAGCCAAAGCGAATGCTCTAAGCCGTCGTTGTAAACTTCGAACGCGGACCCCGTGTTGTACGGAGGGTCGATGTAAATGCATTGGACCTGCCCGGCAAACTCGGTTTCAAGCGCCCGCACGGCGAGGAGATTGTCTCCTTGCACAAGGATGTTGTCGAAGCGGTCCCCAGCGCCGTGGCGTTCGGTGGCAACGTGGGATAAGGAATCGTCAGGGCGGAGAATTCGCGGCTCAAGCTGTGGTCGCTTGTCCTTTCCAACCCAGTTCAACTCAAGCTTCTGCTTGGCGTTCGTCATCTGCCCCACGTTCCTTTTTCGTCAGCTTCGCAGAGTCCATCGCGCCGTGAACAACGGCTCGATGCTCGGCGTGAGCTGCAATTTTCCTTCAACCTCGTCCAGCAGACGGTCACGCTCTTCCTCGATGGCCTTCAAGCGGTCGAAGTGCGTTTGCTTGAGCACGGTTGACCGCGCCTTCAGCCCCGCTGCCTCACGCTTTAGCGCGACTTTCTCCTGCAAACCGAGGGAAGCGGCACGCGATGCTTTCTCTTTGGCTTGAATTTCCTTCTTGAGTTCGTCCAGTTCGCGCTTGAATGTCGCTTCGGCATCCTCCTGCCAACGGTCCAGCTTTTCCGATTCCTCGTTCAAGAAGAGTTCTAGCCGGGCCTGCACCAGCTCTGTAACGCCGATCTCGCGGGCAGCGAGCTTCTCCGAAAGCATTTCCGGCGGTTCGCCGGCGATGTCGCCCGATGCGCTCGCTGGAACGCGCGCGAGGCGGTCAGCGGTGCCGTCATCGAGCGCAACGCCGTCATCCGTCACTGCCGCGACAAGCACTTCATCGAATGTCGTGGCGGGCGTCGTCAGCACAAGCCGGATTGCCTTCATCCAGCCGGACTTGCCAAGAATTTGCTCAACGTCGCCGTACTTGCCGTCATGCCTGCTGTAGTCGAACTCAAGATGCACCGGATCGAGCGCACGTTCCTTGGCGCGTGCAACGAGCTGCATGGCGAGATTTTGCTCGTCGTCGGTGAGGCGGAAGAAGTGAAAGTCGCATTCCTCCGCGATGGGCCACTCGGTCGTGTAGGTGCTGCCCTGATAGTCGAAACGCTCAGCGTGATCGGTATGGAAGCGCGCGTCCGCTAGCTCTGCTTCCGCGAGACGGAGCAGCATCCGTTTTTGCTCGGACAGTTCGCGGCGAATTTTCGCTTCACCATTCTTGAGGCGAGCTACCACCTCGTCGTCCATCTGCGCCAAGAGCTGATCGCGCGCGGCCTTCTTGGCCTCGTCGATCTCGACTTGGAGTCGCGCTTGGAGCGAGTCAAAC
The DNA here is from genome assembly GCA_964392935.1 of uncultured Oleiharenicola sp. GTDB lineage: Bacteria > Verrucomicrobiota > Verrucomicrobiia > Opitutales > Opitutaceae > Lacunisphaera. Next base: position 499 of record CAYMSE010000188.1, on the reverse strand, counting down.
TCAGCGTCGATCTCAATCTCCGTCCGGCAACGCTGCAAGATGTCGAGAATGGCGCGCTCAACGTCCACTCCGCTCTCGATAGCGCCGAGAAAGTCGTCAGACGCGCCAAATACGCCGCGAAACAGTTCGAACTTGTCGCCCAGAAGCTGAAGGACGCGCGCCTCGGCGTGGTTCTTGGTGTTGAGAAAGTTGACCACCGTTACGTCGATGGCTTGGCCGTAGCGATGACACCGGCCGATGCGTTGCTCAACCCGCTGCGGATTCCACGGCATGTCGTAGTTGATGACGACGGAGCAAAATTGCGCGTTGATGCCTTCCGCGCCGCTCTCGGTGGCGATCAGGATCGTTTTTTCGTTGCGGAACGCTTCAATGATCGCCGCTTTCATGTCGGCACTTTTCGAGCCGGAGATCGCGTCGCCGCCCCGGTGGCGGAGCCGCCAAGCATCGTAGATGCGCTTGCTCTCCGCGTCGGAGTTTGAGCCGTTCATCAGCGCGATCT
>CAYMSE010000187.1:0-8569 GCA_964392935.1 uncultured Oleiharenicola sp. | reverse complement strand
GGTGGCGAAGGGGGAGCGACCCCGGTCCGGCGATGGTCCGGCGCGCCCAGCGCCGGCCCCGACCGGGGTCGCTCCCCCTTCGCGGAGGAATCCACCCCGGCGCATCGCACGACGGGGTGTCAGCTCAACCCGAGGAAGTCGTTCAGCGCCTCCGCCATACGCTTCGCACGCCATTCACAGAACTCCTCGTAGCGTTCTGGGCGGAGGCGGTCACCGGCCTCATCGCCGAACAACTGGCGGTGGGCGTGGCCCTTCTGCGCAGGCGTCAGAGTCCGCAGGACTTCGTCCGGCGGCTTATCTCCGAACTCCGCGTTGGTGGAGCGACTGAGCAAGGCGAAGTTCGCCGGTCGGTTGGCGGCCTCAGCGAGTCCAGCATCGGCGAGAACTTTTCGGGGGAAGATGTGATGAACAGTGAGGTCGCCGCCCGGGAATTTCGATCCCTCCGTTCTGGCGAGCATGTCGATCGACCGTTCCGGGTCCAGCCAATCTCGGGCATCCTGGCTTACGAGCCAAGCATGTATCACTTGCACAGCCGAGCTCCAGAGCTGAGAGCCTTGACTCAGTTCATCCGCGCGAATCTTCCGGGCTTCGTCACGGTGGAGAGCATCGACGAGCGCCACAGCCGGCTTTCGCTTCGACTCTCGCAGGGCACGAAGGAAGCGGTTGATCGTTGTTTCGACCGAACCCTGGAATGTGCCACGCAAAGCCGTGAGGGAGAGCCACTGCTTCACTCGCTGCTCGTCATCCGACCCCGACCTGACCTCGCTCTTTTCGAACGCCGCCGCGAGGACAATTAAGGCGTTCGCTGAAGGCAGCAGCAACCGACGCGACCAGCCCATCCGCTGATCCGCAAACGTCAGCGCAGCGTCGAGGGCAGTCTCCGCTGCTTTCCAGGACTGGTGAAGTGTCCGTCCATCCGGTCCGGCCGCTTCCATCCAATCTGGCTTCAGCGAGGAGAATTGTGCCGACCCCCGGTGAAACACAACCAGGGCACGGAAGGCGAACGAAAAGCTGAAGCCGAGGCGCTGGGGCCGCTCCCCGGATACGAACTCGCGCATTGCCTTGAGGACGGCCACGGCACTCCCGCGCGCTAATCCCGCCGCTGTCACGTCGCCTTGCTTGAGCGGCGTGCCGCCTTTGTTGAGCCGGCTGAAGACCTCAACAGCCTGCTGGTCTGAAACTTCGAAGACGGTCGTGCAGGGCACCTCCTGGTCGAGCATCTTCCGCGCTTGATCCGTCTTCGCGAGGGCATCGCTCACTCGCTTGTTGCTCCAGCCGAGGCTTCGAAGTGCGGACTCGATCTGGGCGTCCTGTTCGCGCTCCCCGTTCCGATCGAGCTTCTCGAAGAACGTCGCCACCGGAATCAGCGTTGGGTCACCGTCGTCGACGCGACGAGCGATCGCCTGCCGTCCGCCGTAGGACACGAACAGCTTCGTGTCGCGACGACGGTCGGCGTTTGTCGCGGCCAGATCCAGGAAACACCGAAGCTCAATGCCTCCCTTATCGGCTCCGGTATAAAGGCCGTAGGCCGCTTCGAGACTCGTCAGCCGCTGTTGACCGTCAATCAGGTAGCCCCAGAATTCAGGGTTGATCACCTGGCCCTCGCCGAATCGCTTCGGTTTGGGATCGAACGACCCGCCACTCGGTCGCCACAGGTAGAAACCGCCTATCGGGTACTCCTGAAGCAGGGAGTCCAGCAGATTTCGGATCTTGCTCGGTTTCCACACATAGTCACGCTGGAACTGGGGCAGGAGGATCTTGCCGGTGGTAAACGACCTGACCAGTTCTCGCAGCGGGCGCTGCACGGTCTCGATTCTCAAGGCTCCCCCTCGCGCACGCGCGACCCCCGGATCGTCCCGCTCGTTCGCGGTTGCGTGCCGCGATTCTAGCCGAACGATTGACGTGCCGTTCGCGATTCGGATACGGTTGTCCCCGTTTTGGGGACAACGATTTCGGCCGCGTCCCGTAATCCGGCGGCTGTGCTCTTCGGCGCGACGCGGCGGCGTGTGCTCGGCTGGCTCCTCAGCCACTCGGGCGACGCGTTCTACCTGCGTCAACTGGCGCGGGAGACCGGCACGGCGGTTGGGGCCGCTCAGCGGGAATTAGAGCAACTGACCGCTGCTGGCCTCGTCGTCAGAGAGGCGCGGGGGAATCAGGTGTACTTCCAGGCCAATCGAGAGGCTGCGATCTTCCCAGAGTTGCAGGGCCTCTTCGCCAAGACCAGCGAGGGCGCAGAGGCGCGTTGAGCATGGCTCAGGACCTGAGACAACACCTCTGGAATTGCGCAGAGATCCTCCGCGGCAGCGCTGTGGATCGAACGGACTGGAAGGCGTACATCCTGCCGCTCCTGTTCTTCAAGCGCATGTCCGACGTTTGGGACGAAGAGAACGCCGACGCCGTCGCACTATTCGGCGACGCCGATCCCGTTGACTTTCCGGAAGTGCACCGCTTCAACGTCCCGACCGGCTGCCACTGGCGCGACGTGCGCGAGACGCCGGCCAACGTCGGCGCGGCGCTCTCGCACGCCATGCGAGAGATCGAGCGCGCAAACCCCGACACGCTGTACCGCGTCTTCGGCGCCGCCGATTGGGGCAACCGCGAGATGCTCACGGACGAGATCCTGAAGGATCTACTGGAAGGGCTCTCGGAAGTCTCACTGGGTAACAAGGCGGTGGGTACGGACGTGCTCGGCGACGCCTACGAGTACCTGATTGGCAAGTTCGCCGACGTCACAAAGCGTAAGAAGGCCGGCGAGTTCTACACGCCCCGCTCCGTCGTCCGCATGATGGTGGAGCTGCTCGACCCGAGGGCCGGCGAAAGCATCTACGACCCGGCGTGCGGAACGGGCGGCATGCTGCTCGGCGCCATTGAACACGTCCAGCGCGCGGGCGGCGACGCGCGCACGTTCTTCGGCCGGATCTACGGGCAGGAGAAGAACCTGACCACCGCGTCCATCGCGCGCATGAACCTCGTGCTGCACGGCATCGAAGACTTCCAGGTCGTCCGCGAGGACACGCTGCGCAGCCCCGCCTTCACGGACTCGGCCACCGGCGGGCTGGCGACGTTCGACTGCGTCATCGCCAATCCGCCATTCTCGCTCAAGGAATGGGGGCGTGAGCTGTGGGAGGCGGATCCCTGGGGCCGCGCGGCGTTCGGCCTGCCTCCCGAGAGCTACGGCGACTACGCCTGGGTCCAGCACATGGTGGCGTCGATGGCCGTGCCTGTCGGCCGGATGGCCGTCGTGCTGCCGCAGGGCGCGCTGTTTCGCAAGGACGCCGAAGGCCGCATACGGAAGGCGCTGCTCGAACAGGATCTTATCGAAGCCGTCATCGGCCTGGCCCCGAACATCTTCCACGGCACGGGCCTCGCGCCAGCCGTGATGGTGCTGCGCCGTGCGAAGTCCGCCGCGCGGAAGCGCAAGGTGCTCATCGCCGACGCCTCGAGCCTCTTTCGCAAGGGCCGCGCGCAGAACTTCCTCGATCCTGAACACGCAGCCGAAATCGTCGACTGGTTCCATGCGTTCGACGACGTGCCCGATCGTGTGAAAGTGGTGAGCCTCGACGAGATCGCTGCCGAGGATTGGACGCTGAACATCTCCCGGTACGTCAGGCCGCCGGTGGGCGAGGACATCCCGTCGCTGCCCGATGCCGTCGCCGCCTTCAAGCAGGCCGTGGCCGAAGCGCGCGCGGTCGAGGATCGGCTGCGGGAGGTACTCACCCAGGGGGGCTGGCTGTCGTGAGCCAGACCAGCGGGCACCTGAGCCAACTGGAGCTGGAATCGTATCTATGGGGCGCGGCGAACCTGCTGCGCGGCCTCATCGACGCCGGCGACTACAAGCAGTACGTCTTCCCGCTGCTGTTCTTCAAGCGCCTGTCGGATGTGTGGGACGAGGAATATGCTGCAGCTCTCGGCGACACGGGCGACGACGGCTACGCGCGCGCCACGGCAGATGATCGCTTCCGGATTCCCGAAGGCGCGCACTGGTCGGATGTCCGCAACGCCTCGCGCGACGTCGGCCGCGCGCTCGTCACCGCCTTCCGCGCCATCGAGGCGGCCAACCCGAAACGCCTTGCCGGCATCTTCGGCAACGCGTCGTGGACCGACAAGGCGCAGATGCCCGACGAGACGCTCAAGAACCTCGTCGAGCACTTCTCGCAGCATGCGCTGGGCCTGAAAGCCGTCCCCGAGGACGAGCTCGGCAACGCATACGAGTACCTGATTAAGCAGTTCGCCGACGACAGCGGCCACACCGCGCAGGAGTTCTACACAAACCGGACGGTCGTGCACCTGATGACGCAGATGCTCGAACCCCAGCCTGGCGAGCGTATCTACGATCCAACGGTGGGCACCGGCGGCATGCTGATCTCGTCGCTCGCCGAGGTGAAGCGACGCGGCGGCGACACGCGTACCCTGGGACTTTTCGGCCAGGAGCTGATCCACGTCACCGCGTCGATCGCGCGCATGAACCTCGTGCTCCACGGCGTCGAGGACTTCGAGATCGCAACCGGCAACACGCTGAGCAACCCTGTGTTCACCGATCGCGACCGGCTGCGCACGTTCGACGTGGTGCTCGCCAATCCGCCGTACTCGATCAAGAAGTGGAATCGCGAGGCGTGGCAGAACGATCCGTGGGGCCGGAACTTCCTCGGTACGCCACCGCAGGGCCGCGCCGACTACGCCTTCTTTCAGCACATCCTGAAGAGCCTCGACCCGAAGACGGGCCGCTGCGCGATTCTCTTCCCGCACGGCGTGCTGTTCCGCAACGAGGAAGCGGAGATGCGCAGGAAGCTGGTGGAAGCCGACCTGGTCGAGTGCGTCCTCGGCCTCGGCCCGAACCTCTTCTACAACTCCCCCATGGAAGCCTGCATCGTCGTCTGCCGCACACAGAAGCCGAAAGCGCGCCAGAGGAAGGTCCTGTTCATTGACGCGGTTCACGAGGTCGCGCGCGAGCGCGCGCAGAGCTTCCTGAAACCCGAACACCAGCAGCGCATCATCGCGGTGTACCGCGCATTCGCGGACGAGCCTGGCTTTGCGGCCGTCGTCGCTGTTGACGATGTCCTCTCGAACGGAGCGACGCTCGCGATACCGCGGTACGTGAAGCCCCTGCGGGCGACGACGACGGCGGCAGAGGGCGGCGACCTGGCCAGCGCCTGGGCCGTCTTTGACGCCAGCGGCCGCGAGTTCTGGCAGCAGATGGACGAGCTCATCGAGACGCTGGATACGACCGTCGGTGAAGAGGTTGTCGATGTCGGCTAGGGGCGGGTGGAAGCGCATGGCCTTCGGGGACGTCGTGCGAAAGGTGAACGATCGCGTCGATCCAGAAGAGTCCGGTCTCGAGCGGTACGTCGCCGGCGAGCACATGGACACCGACGATCTCCGCATTCGCCGATGGGGAACGATTGGTGACGGCTACCTCGGGCCGGCGTTTCACATGCGCTTCAAGCCCGGCCATGTGCTGTACGGCTCGCGCAGGACGTACCTGCGCAAGGTGGCTGTTGCTGACTTCGAGGGGATCACGGCCAATACGACATTTGTCCTTGAGTCCAAGGACCATCGGGTGCTCCTGCCTGGGTTCCTGCCGTTCGTCATGCAGACGGAGGTGTTTCACGAACACGCGATCAAGCAATCGAAGGGCTCGGTCAATCCGTACATCAACTTTTCAGACCTCACGTGGTTTGAGTTCCCACTGCCACCGATCGAGGAACAACGGAGGATAGCGGCCGCGCTAACCGCTATCGAGGCCGTTCAAGAAGCGCACTTGCGTCTCGCCATGGCTGGTGCAACTGCGACGGAAGCCGTGATCGCACAGGAACTGTCAGCGTGCAAGTCCACGGCGCCACCGACGCAGCTTCAAGAGCTTGCCCATGTTCAGTATGGCCTGACTCTCGGACCCGCGCGAAGAGGAGAGGCGGAGACGATTCCCTACTTGCGGGTCGCCAATGTGCTTCGGGGACATCTTGATCTCTCAGAGATCAAGTCGGCGGGACGATTGCCTGGTGATGACACCTATCGACTCCGCCCGGGAGATGTTCTGGTAGTCGAAGGGCACGCCAATATCGATCAGATCGGTCGAGCTGCCGTATGGAGATCCCACGATGAGGACATGTTTCACCAGAATCACCTCATCCGGATCCGGTGCGCAGACACGCTGGATTCTGAGTATCTGGCGCTGGCAATCAACTCCGGATCGGGCCGGTCCTATTTTCGCGCTCACGCAAAGAACACGAGTGGCCTCAACACGATCAACTCGACAGTCGTGAAGCAGTACTCGTTACCGGTCCCGCCGGTTGCCATGCAAAGAGCGATTGTCCGTATCGCGATGCTGGCAGCGAACGGAGTCGACGGAGCTAGACGCCGGTGCGCAGCTACTCACGCCCTCAAGCGGTCAATACTGGAGCAGGTTGGCAGGGGATGACCTTCAACGAAGCCAACACCGTCGAAGCCTTCGTTCGTGACCGCCTGTGTGGTGGCGTTACTCACCATACGGCCGTGGGTCCCGGCCTTGCGCGTCGACATGGCGCGCTCTCGGGTCTTGGCTGGCACTTCCTCGCGCCAGAGAATCTCGGCCGTCTGCCACAGGAGGCACTCGTGGAGGGCCACCTCCGCGAGGCCTTGATTCGTCTCAATCCGGAAATCGCCACACAGCCAGACAGGGCCGACGATGTGCTGTATCGGCTGCGGGCGATCCTGATGGGGGTCCGCGGCGACGGGCTCGTGAAGGCGAACGAGGAGTTCACGGCCTGGCTCACGGGCGAGCGCTCCATGCCGTTCGGCGAGAACGGCGAGCACGTCACGATTCGACTAATTGATTTCGAGGATCTTGAGCGCAATCAATACGTCGTCACCACTCAGTACACCGTCCGCGCTGGCGTCACCGAGAAGCGCGCGGACCTCGTCCTGCTCGTCAACGGCATCCCGCTCGTGGTCATCGAAGCCAAGACGCCCGTTCGCGCGAGCCAGAGCTGGTTCGACGCCGCCACGCAGATCCACGACGATTACGAACGGAACGTGCCGGAGCTGTTTGTCCCGAACGTGGTGTCTATCGCCACCGAGGGCAAGGAGTTCCGCTACGGCTCGATCGGCCTGCCGCTGGACGTGTGGGGCCCGTGGCGCATCGAGGCCAACCTGGACACGCCAGCTCTCACGCGGATCGCTCAGGCCGTCGATTCGATGCTGCGCCCACACGTCGTGCTCGATCTCTTGGCCAGCTTCACGGCGTACGCGACAGACAAGAAGAAGCGTCGCATCAAGATCGTCGCCCGCCATCAGCAGTACGAAGCGACGAACCAGATCGTTGAGCGTGTTGTCGCCGGGCATCCAAAGAAGGGGCTCATCTGGCACTTTCAGGGCTCGGGCAAGTCGCTGCTGATGCTCTTCGCCGCGCGCAAGCTCCGGCTCCATCTGGCGCTCAGGAATCCTACCGTGATGATCGTGGTCGATCGTATCGATCTGGACACGCAGGTCTCCAGCACCTTCCACGCCGCCGACACGCCCAACTTGGTGAAAGGCGATAGCCGCGCGGAGCTGCAGCGTCTGCTGAAGCACGACAGCCGCAAGATCATCATCACCACGATCTTCAAGTTCGCCGAGGCGGGCGGCGTGCTGAACGACCGCAGCAATATCATCGTGATGGTGGACGAGGCGCACCGCACGCAGGAGGGCGACCTGGGCCGCAAGATGCGGGAGGCGCTGCCCAATGCCTTCCTCTTCGGCCTGACGGGCACGCCGATCAACCGCGCCGACCGCAACACGTTCTATGCCTTCGGCGCGGAGGAAGACGCCGCTGGCTACATGAACCGGTACGGGTTCGAGGAGTCGATCCGCGACGGCGCCACCAAGCCGCTGCACTTCGAGCCGCGCCTGCTGGAACTGCACATCGACAAGGCCGCGATCGACGAGGCGTTCAAGCAGCTGACCGGCGGGCTGAGCGACCTTGATCGCGACCAGCTCGCGAAGACCGCCGCGCGGATGGCGGTGCTGGTGAAGGCCCCCGAGCGCGTCCAGCGCATCTGCGCCGACATCGCGAAGCACTACCAGGAGAAGGTGGCCCCGAACGGCTTCGGCGCGCAGGTGGTGACGTTCGACCGCGAGAGCTGCGTCGCCTACAAGAGGGCGCTCGACGAGTTCCTCCCGTCAGAGGTGTCGGACATCGTGATGACGGTGAACAGCGGCGAGGACGACTACGCCGCCTGGCGCCGGGGCCGCGACGCCGAGGAGAATCTGCTCGATCGCTTCCGCGACCCGGCCGACCCCCTCAAGGTCCTCATCGTTACGTCGAAACTCCTCACCGGCTTCGACGCGCCCATTCTGCAGACGATGTACCTCGACAAGCCGCTGCGGGATCACACGCTGCTCCAGGCTATCTGCCGCACAAACCGGCCCTACGGCGAAACGAAGACGCACGGCCTCATCGTCGACTACCTGGGCGTGTTCGACGATGTGGCGCAGGCGATTCAGTTCGACGAGGAGGGCATCACTCGGGTCATCAAGAACATCAGCGAGTTGATGCGCCAGCTGCCTGAGGCCCTGCAGAAGTGTCTAGCCTACTTCGCCGGCGTTGACCGCACGG
>CAYMSE010000186.1:0-2911 GCA_964392935.1 uncultured Oleiharenicola sp. | reverse complement strand
TTGCTTAAATACGGATTAAAAACTATCAGAATTCAGCTTTTTAAGCTAAATTTAGATAAACGATCTTCTTTTGAAACACTTATCCGGTAAAGCATTGAGAGGAATTCATTATTATCCGTTCGGATTGACAATGGCAGGAATTAGCGATAAGGCGCTGAATTTTGGAACACCAAATAACAAGTTTAAGTATAATGGTAAAGAGGAGCAGCGACAAGAGTTTGGTGATGGTAGTGGATTGGAATGGTTGGATTATGGGGCGAGGATGTATGATAAACAGATTGGAAGATGGATGGTAGCAGACCCATTAGCTGATAAGTGGAATAATTATTCTCCTTACAACTACGCTTTAAACAACCCTCTTATTTTGAGCGATCCGGACGGAAGAGACATAGAGATTGGTTACTTAACGGATGCTACTGATAGGAATTTGGGAAAGATGAGTAATAAGCAACGCAACCAGATAATAACCAATCTTCAAAAATTGACAAACGATAAGCTACAATACAACAAGAAAACCCGAGCGATAGACATTGTAAGCAGAGCAAAAGACAAAGACATTAAGTTAAAGTCAGGCACTGATTTAATTAGGTCATTGGTTGACCATAAGTATACGCTTACTCTAAATTACAGTACAGTAGTTGGAGGAGGTGCAGGGCCAGAAGGCGGTAAGACAAACTTCTTTAACGGCATTGGAGATAATACAACAGTCACTTTTGGTCCGGAGGCCGCACCCAAAACACAAGTAGGCACCGATAACGACCATCCTGCGGAAAGTGAATCTCAACCGGACTTCATTTTATTAGGTCAAGAGATGTGCCATGCCCTTGCTCAAATGGATGGCGCTTCAATCTCTTCTTCTATGGGAAAAAAGATGAATGTCTACACCACCTCATCAGGACAAAAAGCAACGGAGTGGGTATCTCTTGAAGAACTAACAGCGCATGGCATAGGTAATTATGGACAGAGGTTTGAAAACACGAAAAGGAGCAGCTATCCAAATGAGAATGCTCTTAGAAGGGAACAAAACTTACCGGTAAGAGTGGCGTACGAGTTAATGCCGGGCCAATTGAAAAATCGCTAATCAAATTGTATTTATGAACAAGATATTTATAAACAGTCTGATTACACTGCTTTTATTTCCTTCTTTTTCATCTGCGGAAGCAGCTAAAGGCTACTTAAACAAAAGCTTTGACACCTTTGCGATAAGGATAATAAGTCCCTACGGATGTTACGAGGAAGTCCGGTTAACAAAGTTTGGCTTAGGGATGTATAAGTCTGGTCTTCATGATGGCAACTCGGAAGCGGAAAATATAACTCTGACCTCACTCTATGTAGCAGACAGTTTTTTTGTTCGTCGAGCGAAAGATTTAAAGAAGCTTAATAAGTTAATTGCTTCTTTGAAAGGTGATAGTATCAGAGGGAACTTCAAATATGATGCATATCGTTTTCAAGCATCCATTGATGGCATACAAAAAGTAGACGTTTATGGGAATACAGTAAGCATCAATGAAATCCTTAAGATCTTAATCAAATATCTCCCTCTCTCGAATGCCAAATGTGAGTTCCTCAAATTGTACAATTCCAAATCCAAGTAGGGTAATGTACTAAATTATTTGGAACCAAGGGTAATGTATCACATTAGTTGGTGACAAAGAGTAACAAAAAATAAATACGATTACAGAGGCTTATACAGAGCCCCTTTTTTGTTTAAAATTTTAAAAACTTCATTTACTGTAACTGGCGGTAATCAAAATTATACAGCAGCACAGTATAACGGAAATATTGACGGTATGCTCTGGTGAAGTACAGGTCATGGTATGCTGCTTAAGTATGATTTGTAGAAGCTAAGACTTACTCTGACAGTTGGGATTAACTTTAAAATTTACTTAAAAGAAACAAACGATAACCCGCCTCCTTCAACGACCTTAAAGCAGCGTTTATCCCACCAAAAAACTAATAACCAAAGTGTAATCCGCAGTTGAATTATTTTTTCTTTTTAATCGGTTTCGGCTTTTTTCTCTTTCTCATTGAAATCAAGTAATCCCATAACTCTTGCTCAGAAAATTCTGAATAATCAATTTTAATGTTATTGAATATATCTTTGAATTGGAGCTTATAAGTTAGAAGGAGTATTGTCAGGGAATCAATTGTTAGATTCATTTTTCCATTGAAAACTTTGCCAATCCAGCTATGATCTTTTCCACTAAGAGAATCTATTTTTCTCAAAGCAGTTTCATCAGTTATTTTGCTGATTTGGTTTTTTAAGTTAATGCCTATTTTCTCCCTAACTCTGATATGAATAGGATGTTCCATCTTGGTATTTTTTAACAAGGTGGAAGCATTTGAAAAAATATTTGTGGTAATATATTGCTACATTCGAAATTGTCGTTATATTGCCTCCGATAAAAGGTATAATTAATTAATTTTGCGATTCTTCAATAGATAATTTGAAGGATTTCGCTACAAGTCTCGCAAAGAAAACCGCTAATTTTCAAGAGCCGAGATGATAGTGAAAAGCCTGCTACTATAATTACTATAGAGCAGGCTCCTATCAGCTTATCGGCTCAAGGCGCTTAGCGGTGCCTCTTTGCGGTAAGACGGAGCTTGCTTTATAGTTTTTATTTTTATGGCGGCCCTTCTTACAAAGACTTTCTTCATGCTTAACATGAAACCAGATGAAGTCTTTTGTAATTGCCTTATTCTTTCCTCTTTGTTGTGCAGCGCAACAATCAAAACCCTTACAAATAGGAGATACCCTCCCCTTTCAGTATCTCGCTTCCTTCACCGGAAACTTACAACCAGAAACTGGTAACCAGAAACCGGGAACCGGAAACTGGCATCTGCCAACTGGTAACTGGGAACCGGCAACCCGCAACCGCCTCATCATTCTCGATTTCTTCGCCACCTGGTG
>CAYMSE010000185.1:0-3133 GCA_964392935.1 uncultured Oleiharenicola sp. | reverse complement strand
CTACGCCACCGTCGCCGTCCGCTCCCCGCACCCCGAGGCGCTGGCGCAGCCGATGCGCGAGGCCATCGCCGCGCTCGACCCCAATCTCGCCATCCAGCAATTCGGCACGATCCGCGACGTCACGCGCATGGTCACCGGTTTCATGTCGATGCTGAGCACCGTGCTGGTCTGCTTCGCCCTCCTCGGGCTCTTCCTCGCGGCGGTCGGCCTGTACGGCGTGATTTCCCACCTCGTGGCGCGCCGCACCATGGAGATCGGCGTCCGCGTGGCGCTCGGCGCCCAGGCGCGCGACGTGCTCTGGATGGTCCTCCGCTCCGGCCTGCGCCTGACGCTGATCGGCACCGGCCTCGGCGTGCTCGGCGCGCTCGCCATGGGCTTCGGCATCGCCGCGCTCCTGCAGCAACCGCCGGAAATCAGCCCCCTCGTCTTCAGCACGACCAGCCTGCTGCTGGTGCTGGTCGGGCTCGTCGCCTGCTGGATCCCCGCCCGCCGCGCGACCCGGGTGGACCCGATGACGGCGCTGCGTGCGGAATAGGAAATCTGGAAATCGGGCATCTGCCATCGGCCATCGTGAAATTACCCTGCCCCATTCCCGATTCACGATTCCCGATTCATGATTTTCAGTTTTCACGATTTCCCCGCGTTCTTCCCCGCAACGCCACCGCATCATAGGTCGTAAGTCTCCCGGCCCGATCCCGCCCGCCCGCTGATCGCTCACCCGCCATGGTCACCCAACTCAAGTACGCCTGCCGTTCCCTCGCGAAGACCCCCGGCTTCACGCTCGTCGCCGTCCTGACGATGGCCATCGCCATCGGCGCCTGCACCTCGCTGTTCAGCGTGCTCCAGGCCGTCGTGCTGCGGCCGCTGCCCTACGCCCACCCGGATTCGCTCGTCTCCATCTGGGCGGTCAACCGCGAGCGCAACCTCGAGGCCCCGGCCCTCTCCTGGGCCAAGTACGAGGCATACCGCGAACGGAAGGACGTCTTCGCCGACGTCAGCATGTCCGCGGGCAACGGCTTCACGCTCACCGAGGGCAAGGGCGAACCCGAGCAGTATTTCGGCGTGCACGCCTCCGCCAACTTCCTGCCGGTGCTCGGCCTCGCCCCGAAGCTCGGGCGCCAGTTCACCGCCGAGGAGGACCGCGAGGGCGGCCCGGCGGTCGTGATGATCGGCTACCAGCTCTGGCAAAAGCGCTTTGGCGGCGACCCGACGGTGCTCGGCCGCGTCGTGCAGATCGACGGCACGCCGCGCGAGGTGGTCGCCATCCTCCCGGAGAAGATGCCCGCACCCTTCAACACCGTGGAGATCATCGTCCCGCAGCCGAATCTCCTGCCCTACATCACGCCCCAGCAGCGCAACAATGCCATCGTGCACCAGGCCGTGTGCCGCCTCGCCCCGGGTGTGACCGTCGCGCAGGCCAATCTCCGCCTGAAGGAAATGCAGGCGCAGTTCAAGGCCGCCAACCCCGCGCACATCGACGCCACCAACGACAACGAGGTCCGCACCCTCACCCAGCAGGTGCTGGGCAACCTCGGCCGGACGTTCTGGACGCTCGCGGGCGCCGTCGCCGCCGTGCTGCTCATCGCCTGCGCCAACATCGCCAACCTCTTCCTTGCCCGCCTCACCGCCCGGCAGAAGGAGATCGCCGTGCGCGTGTCGCTCGGCGCCAGCCGCGGCGGCATCGTCCGCCAGTTCATCGCCGAGAGCACGCTGTTCTCCGTCGTCGCCGGCGGCCTCGGCGTCCTCATCGCCTGGTGGAGCCTGCGGGGCATCCAGGTGCTCGCCGGCCCGCAGCTGCCGCGCGCGGATGAGATCGCGCTCGACCCGGCCGTGCTGGCCTTCGCCCTCGGGGTCTCGGTGCTGGCCGGCCTGATCATCGGCCTCTACCCGGCCTTCCAGGCCTCGCGCACCGACGTCCAGGCCGTGCTCAAGGACACCGCCCGCGGCGCCGGCGGCGGCAGCTCGGCGAAGGGCTTCCGCCACCTGCTCGTCATCGCGCAGATCGCGATGTCGCTCGTGCTCCTCATCTGCGCCGGCCTGCTGGTGCGCAGCTTCCACCGCCTGCAGCACGCCGAGCCGGGCTTCGCCGCGGCGAATCGCGCGCTCGGCATCATCAATCTCCCCGCCACCAAGTACAACAAACCGGACCTCTCCCGGGAATTCTTCCGCCAGCTGCAGGAACGCCTCGACCAGGCGCCCGAGCTCGCGCACGGCGCCGCCGGCATCGGCGTGCCGCTGTCCGGCTCGGGCTTCTTCTCGCCCTACGCCATCAAGGGCCGGCCGGTCCCACCCATCCAGGAGCGGCCGCTCGCCAACATCCGCACCGTCACGCCCGCCTATTTCGCCACGCTCGGCATCGCGTTGCACACGGGACGCCTCTTCACCGACCAAGACCGCTTCGGCGGCGAACAGGTCGCCATCATCAACGAGACGCTCGCGAAGAAACTTCTCCCCCACGAGTACGCCCTCGACCAGGCCCTGCTCATCGGCCCGACGGGCGACATCCCCGTCCGCATCGTCGGCTTCATCAAGGACGTGAAGGCCAACGGCCTCAACGCGCCGCCGCCGGACGAGATCTACTACCCGCGCGACCAGCGGGGCGGCGGTTTCCTCTACGTCGTCGGCGAGGCCAAGCCCGGCCTGGCCGCCGCCGCGGTCATCCCCGTCCTCCGCCGCGTCGTCGCCAGCATCGATCCCAACCTCGCGGTCGCGACGCCGCAGACCATGGACCAGCTCGTCGAGCAATCGATCGGCGTCCAGCGGCTGACGATGACGCTGCTGATCTGCTTCGCCGCCATCGCCACGCTCTTTGCTGTCGTCGGCGTCTACTCGGTGATGGCCTACGCGGTCTCGCAGCGCGTCGGCGAGATCGGCGTGCGCATGGCGCTCGGCGCCACGACCGGCGACATCCTGCGCCTCGTCTTCCAATCCGGGGCCAGCCAGGTCGTCATCGGCCTTGGCCTCGGCCTCGCCGGTTCCTTCGGTGCCACGCGCCTGCTCCAGGAAATCCTCTACGAGGTGAAGCCCTTCGACCCGTTGGTTTTCGCCGCGGTCGGGGGCGGCGGCGGCCCCGGCGCGCCGGGCGGCGGCCGGCGCCCCGCCCGCCCGGGCCCCCACGGCGCCCCCCGGGGGG
>CAYMSE010000184.1:0-3457 GCA_964392935.1 uncultured Oleiharenicola sp. | reverse complement strand
GAGCTGGCGGAGGTCCTCCTTCGCGCGCTTGCGGGCGTCGTCGGTGCGCGCGTTGTCCTTGCGCCGCTTGGCTTCGGCGAAGGCCTTCGCGTACTCCCGCGAGAGCGCGCCCTCGGCGACGGCCACGATGCTGACGTTGGCGTGACCCTTGGAGCGCCGGCGGATGGCGGCGGCGATCTTTCCCACGTCGTAGGGAATCTCGGGGATGAGGATCACGTCCGCGCCGCCGCCGATGCCGGCGCCGAGCGTGAGCCAGCCGGCGCGGTGGCCCATGATCTCCGCGACGATGATGCGGTGGTGGCTGTGGGCGGTGCTGTGCAGGCGGTCGAGCGCCTCGGAGGCGATGCCGAGGGCGGTGTCGTAGCCGATGGTGGCCTCGGTCAGGGCCACGTCGTTGTCGATCGTCTTCGGCAGGGTGACGATGTTCAGGCCGGCCTCGGCCAGGCGCAGGGCCTTCTTGTGCGTGCCGCCGCCGCCGATGCAGACGAGCGCGGCGAGTTTGTGCCGGCGGTAGGTGGCGACGATGCGGCGGGTCAGGTCGACGGTCTTGCCGCCGACCTCCACCCGGTGCGGCTTGATGCGGCTGGTGCCGAGCACGGTGCCGCCGACGGTTAGGATGCCGGAGAGCGCGACCTTGTGGAGGTTGACCCAGCGGTCCTCGATCAGGCCGAGGAAGCCGTCGCGAAAGCCGATGACTTCCCAGCCTTCGCCGATGGCGGCCTTGCCGACGGCGCGGATGGCGGCGTTGAGTCCGGGGCTGTCGCCGCCGGCGGTGAGGATGCCGATGCGCGGGGAGGGCGGGCGTTTCATGGCTGAGTTTACATGGTGGACCCGCACCTGGGCGTCCGCAATGCCGCGTTGCGGCGGCCGCGGGCAACCGACGCCCATTGGCGCGCAACGATTGCGGAGTTCCCGCGGGCGGGAGCGCCTAGGATCCTCCTCCCGCCTACGCCAATGAGCTTCACCCAGATCGCCGGCATCCTTCCCGCCATCGTCTTTCCCGCTGCGACGTCCCTGCAGCTGCTCCGCATTCTCCGGAGCCGCTCGACCGCCGGCGTCCACGTCCCGACCTGGTTCCTGTTCGGCCTGGCGAACGTGGCGATCTACATCTACGCGGAGCGTTACAGCGAGTGGCAGGCGATCATCGGCATGCTGCTCACGGCGGTGCTGGACTTCGTCATCGTCGGCCTTGCGCTGTGGGCGAACCGAAAGCGCACCGGGGCGCTCAACTTGAAGCCGGCGGCGCTATAGTTCGCCGCGGGCTGCGGGTGTCAGAGGCGCGGGATCGTCATGCCGCCGTCGACCATGATGACCTGGCCGGTGGAGTAGGGCAGGTCGCCGCGGGCAAGCGCGGCGACGGCCTTGCCGACGTCCTCGGGGAAGCCCCAGCGCGGCTGCGTGAAGAGCCCCTCGGCGATCAGCTTGTCGTACTTCGCGGCCACGCCGGCGGTCATGTCGGTCTTGATGACCCCGGGCCGCACCTCGTACACGGGGATGCCCTCGGCGCCCAGTCGGGCGGCGAAGAGCTGCGTGAGCATGCTGAGGCCGGCCTTGGCGATGCAGTATTCGCCGCGGTTGACGCTGGCGACGGTGGCGGAGATCGAGGTGATGTTGACGATGGCGGCGCCGAAGGTGGCGTCGGCCTTCCGCGCGGCGACCATGTCGCGGGCGATCGCCTGCGTGAGGAAGAACACGCCGCGGAGGTTCGTGTCCACGACGTGGTCGTAGGACTCCTCGCTGGTCTCGAGCAGGTCGGCGCGGACCTTGGGGGCGACGCCGGCGTTGTTCACCAGAAGGTTGAGGGTTGAAGGTTGAGGGTTGAGCGACGCGAGGAACGCCTTGGTCGCGGTGAGGATCGAGTCGCGGCCCTCGCGGCTGCCGACGTCGCCGCGGGCGTAGCCGACCTTCACGCCGGCGGCGCGCAGGCGGGCGAGGGGTTCGGCGACGGCGGCCTCCTCGCGGACGCCGTTGAGGACGAGGTCCCACTTTTCCGCGGCGAGTTTTTCGGCGATGCCGAAGCCGATGCCGCGGCTGCCGCCGGTGATGAGCGCTACGCTAGACATGAGGAAGAAGGGTTAACACAAAGTAGCGAAGCAGCGAAGCGGTGTGCAGCACTTTGCTGCTTGGCTGCTTTGTGTGAGTTTGGGTCATTTCAGGGCGGGGACATCCACCCACTTGCGTTCGGCCCAGGATTTCAGGCCGAGCTCGGCGAGCTGCACGCCCTTGGCGCCCTCGTGGAGGGACCAGGGGAACGGCGAGCCGGTGACGACGTGGCGGAGGAAGAGCTCCCACTGGACCTTGAAGGCGTTGTCGTAGGGGCCCTGGTCCGGCACGCGCGTCCAGCCGTCGAAGAACTTCACCGGGCTGTCGATGTCGGGATTCCACACGCAGCGCGGCGTGGCGGAGAGGTGCTGGGCCGTGCAGTCGCGCAGGCCGGCGACCGCCGAGCCGTGCGTGCCGTCAACCTGCAGCGTGAGCAGGTCGTCGCGCCGCACGCGCACGTCCCACGACGAGTTGAAGTGGCAGATGACGCCGTTCACGAGCTCGAAGGTCGCGTAGGCCGAGTCGTCCGCGGTGCAGGCGTACGGTTTGCCGGCCTCGTCCCAGCGCGTGGGAATGTGGGTCGCGCCGAGGCAGGTGAGGCTCTTGATCCCACCGAACAGGTTTTGGATGACGTACTGCCAGTGGCAGAGCATGTCGACGATGATGCCGCCGTCGTCCTCCTTGCGGTAGTTCCAGGAGGGGCGCTGGAGCTTCTCGTGCTCGCCGGTGAAGACCCAGTAGCCGAATTCGCCGCGCACGGAGAGGATGCGGCCGAAGAAGCCGGTATCGATGAGGTACTTCAGCTTGAGCAGGCCGGGGAGCCAGAGCTTGTCCTGCACGACGCCGTTCTTGAGCCCGGCGGCGGTGACCTCGCGCGCGAGGGCGAGGGCCTCGGCGGACGTGGTGGCGGTCGGCTTCTCGCAGTAGATGTGTTTCTTCGCGGCGATGGCCTTGCGGACGCCGACCGGGCGCTGGCCCGTGAGGGTGGCGTCGAAGTAGATCTGGTTGGCGGGATTCGCCAGCTCGGCGTCGAGGTTGGTCGAGACGCGGCCGACGCCGGTGCGGGCGGCGAGGGCGGCGAGTTTCTCCGCGTTGCGGCCGACGAGCACCGGCGCGGGCATGATGACCTCGGCGTCGGAGAGCTTCACGCCGCCCTGGTCGATGATGGCCTTGATCGAGCGGATCAGGTGCTGGTTGGTACCCATGCGTCCTGTGACGCCGTTCATGATGATGCCGAGGTTGTGGACTTTCATAAGAGATGAGAGTTGAGGGGTGAGAGTTGAGAGTGGGGGCTGACCACGAAGGGGCGGAAGGGAGCGGGTGCGGCGGGCAAGGAATGAACTTCGTGTCCTTCGTGCGCTTCGTGGTTTTCTAGACGTGGTCGCGGTAGGCTTGGACGATGCGGGCGAGGTAG
>CAYMSE010000183.1:0-2715 GCA_964392935.1 uncultured Oleiharenicola sp. | reverse complement strand
CTTTACGCCGATATCGGCGGCGACAAGGTCTTCGTGGACCTGGCCTGCTCCTCCCACAATGCCATGTGGGAGAAGAACCACCTGCTGCTGTTCGCCGCCTCGCGCGAATGGTTGGACAGGGGAACCGTCAATGGCCAGAAGAATGTGATGTTGAAGCTGGGCTATTGAACCGTCGCAAAACCGACCTATCCTGCCCATCCCGCAGCAGGAGTTGCCATGCCCCAGCCCTTTTTCTGGTACGATGTGATGACCACCGATGTGGAAGCGGCGGGCCGCTTCTATGCCGATGTGGTCGGCTGGGAGACGCAACACCAGGGCGACGGCTACACCGTCTTCACCAGCAACGGCATGGGCTGCGCCGGTCTTATGGCGGTTCCAGAGGATGCCGCCAGCATGGGCGCCAGGCCGGCCTGGATGGGCTACATCAAGGTGGATGATTGCGCCGCCGCCTGCGCGGCCCTCAAGGCCGAAGGTGGGGCGGTGCACAAGGGGCCGGTGACGATCGAGGGCGTAATCGTCTTTGCCGTGGTGGCCGATCCGCAAGGCGCAGGCTTCCTCATCGCCCAGCCGCTGCCGTCCATGCCCCCGGCACGGCCGGCGCCCGGCGCGCCCGGCACGGTGGGCTGGCACGAACTGATGGCCGCGAACGCCGAAACGGCATGGCCTTTCTACGAAAAGCTCTTCGGCTGGAGCAAAAGCACCGCCCTGGACATGGGACCGATGGGCACTTACCAGATTTTCCGCACCGGCGGTGAAGACAGCGGCGCGATGATGACAAAGCCGAAGGAAAATCCGGCTCCGGTGCCCTACTGGAACTACTATATCAATGTCGCCTCGGTGACCGCGGCCGCGCAGAAGATCGCCGCCCTGGGCGGCAGCGTGCTGATGGGTCCCCATGAAGTTCCGGGCGGCCAGCACATCCTCCAGGCGTTGGACCCGCAGGGGGCGCTGTTCTGCCTGGTCTCCCCCGGCCGCTGATCCGCCACCCTCGCGCCGCTTCGCTGGCGGGGGCGCGGGCCCGGTGCTATGACGCGCCCATGCGCCTGCTTTTTCTTGCCGCCGCCTTGATCGCCGCCGCGCTGCCCGCGCGCGCTGCCGACGCGCCCGCGCCTGCCGCGGTTGCGGCCTTCCTCGCCGACCATGCCCATGCCGCGGGCGTGACGGTGCGGCCCAGCGGCCTGCAGACACGCGTCCTCCGCAGTGGCACCGGACGCCATGTCGGTCCGCGCGATACGGTGCAGATCTACTTCACCGCCAAGCTTTCGGACGGACGGGTGGTGGACGGAACCTCCCCAGGCCTGCCGGCGCCCGTGGATCTTTCCGCCACCCTGCCCGGCCTGGGCGAGGCGTTGCAGCAGATGCGTGAAGGCGATCATTGGGAGCTGGCGCTGCCGCCACAACTCGCCTTCGGCGCGCGCGGCAGCAGGGACGGCGGCATCCCGCCCGGCCAGGCGCTGGTCTTCGACGTCACGGTGGTGAAGACAACGCCCGCCGCCATGGGCGGGGCGGCGCAGGCAAACAGCTTCGGCTTCGCCGCCGGCAATGGCGAAGGCCATGCCTATTTCACGATCCACCCATGAACGCCCACCGCTTCTGCGTCGCGCCGATGATGGACTGGACCGACAGCCCCTGCCGGGTGCTGCACCGGGCGCTGACACGGCATGCGCTTCTTTATACCGAAATGGTGACGGCGGAGGCGGTGCTGCATGGCGATCGCCAGCGGCTGCTGGGGTTCGACGCTGCCGAGCATCCGCTGGCGTTGCAGCTGGGCGGCAGCGATGCGGCGAAACTGGCGGAAGCGGCAAGGATCGCCGAGGGCTTCGGCTACGACGAAATCAATCTCAATGTCGGCTGTCCCTCCGACCGGGTGCAGTCGGGCCGCTTCGGCGCCTGCCTGATGCGCGAACCCTCGCTGGTCGCCGATTGCGTCGCCGCGATGCGGCAGGCCGTAGCGGTTCCGGTGACCGTGAAATGCCGCATTGGGGTGGACGAGCAGAATCCGGACCTGGCGCTGCGGGCGCTGGTCGCCGCTTGCGCCCCGGCGGGAGCCGCGTATTTCATCGTGCATGCGCGCAAGGCCTGGCTCGAAGGGCTTTCGCCGAAAGAGAACCGCGATGTGCCGCCGCTGGATTACGGCCTGGTCTATCGGGTGAAGCAGGAGAATCCCGGCCTCACCATCATTCTCAATGGCGGCATCAACACGCTCGATGAGGCAAGGGGCCACCTTGCCCATGTGGATGGGGTGATGCTGGGCCGCGCGGCCTACCAGAATCCGGCATTGCTTGCCGAGGTGGATGCCGGCTTTTTCGGCGGCGAAAAGCAGGACCTCGATGCGGCGGTGGCGCTGTACGTGTCGCATGTCGAGAAGGCGCTGTCCCAGGGCGCGCGCCTTGCTCCGCTGGTCAAGCCCATGCTGGGACTTTTCAACGGCCGCCCCGGCGCGCGCCAGTTCCGCCGCCATCTGAGCGAGAACGCCCCGCGCGACGGCGCCGGCATTGCCGTGCTGCACCAGGCCCTTTCCCTGCTGCGCCCGAACCGCCAGGCCGCCTGAAACTCAACCCCTGAAGAAGCCGTGGCTGCGCGCCCAGCGTGCCAGCAATTCCGGCCAGATCGCGACGGGCTTGTCCCGTGTGTTGGCAATGCCAAAACCATGGCCGCCACTTTCGAAGACATGCATCTCGGCCGGGACATTCGCCTGCCGCAACGCCGTGAAAT
>CAYMSE010000182.1:0-2796 GCA_964392935.1 uncultured Oleiharenicola sp. | reverse complement strand
AACGTCCAACGTTGAACGTTGAACGTCCAAGGCAGGGCGGGCGGCGTCGGAGGTGGGGAGCGGGGCGGCGCAACGTCCAACGTTCAACATCGAACCTTCAACTTTCATGGGATCAGGCCGGTAGCCGGCGTCAGGCGGACTTCTCTGGAGATGCAGCTCGAGCTTTGGACGTTGGACGTTGAGCGTTGAACGTTGGACGTTGCGCGCGCCGCGCGCGCTGGCGTTTGGGATTTGTTCTTTGGCGTTTCCTTCCTGGTTGCTGAATCAGGTCTCTGGACCCTAGACCTTGGACTCTCGCCTGATCTCACTTCGCCACGCGCCGAATCACTCCGACGACGACGCCCTGGGACTCGAGGCGGTCGGGGACGATGTCCTTGTAGCGCTTGTTCTCGGCGCGGAGCAGGAGGCGGCCGCCGGCGCGGACGAGGCGCTTGAGGGTGGTGGTGGTCTCGTCGACGAGGGCGGCGACGATGTCGCCGGGGCGCGGTTCGCGGCGCTCGAGGACGACGAGGTCGCCGTCAAGGATGTGGGCACCGACCATGGAGTCGCCGGTGACGCGCAGCGCCCAGTACTGGTGGGGCTTGGGGCGGCGGAGGCCGAAGACGGCGGGGTCGACCTGGAGGGTTTCCTCGGCTTCCTGTTCCTGCATGGCGGGGAGGCCGGCGGGGATGGCGCCGTAGACGGGGAGGGCGAAGAGCTGGCCCTGGACCTCGTGGGCTTTGAGGCCCCACTTGCGGTCGGCGAGCTTGCTGAGGTGCTCCTTGGCGGCGAGGGCCTGCAGGTGGCCCATGACGGTGGTCTGGCTGGCGAAGCCGAAATGGCGCTGGATCTCGCGCGTCGAGGGCGGGAGTCCATGCTCCTGCTGGAAACTGCGGATGAATTCGAGGATCTCCTCCTGGCGTTCGGTGAGCATACCGTTCAAGTGAACGGGTCCGGCGTGGAAAGGCAAGCCGGGAGAGGTTCACCATGGAATACACGGAACACACGGAAAGGGGCCGGTCCGGTTTGAACGCGGAGGACGCGGAGGGCGCGGAAGCCCGGCACAGGAGGCAACTAGTTCGTGTCAATTCGTGTTCATTTGTGGTTCAAACCGGCTCGTAGGTCCTGAGATCAAGGGTCTTGCGCTCCGCCGAGTTGCTTGGACCGCTTCTTTTCGGGAACGGGATTGGCATCAAGCCACCTTATGTCGCCTTCTTTCGCTTCCGAAAGCTTCTCGTCGCCGAAGACAAAGAACTGCCGGGAAATCATGAGGGGAATGGCGCCGGACTTGAGCCTGCCACCCCAATCACAGCACACGACATCAACCATATTCTTTCCACGTCCTACGATTGCCCGCGCCGGCCCGTAGTACTCGCAGAAAAATTCGCGATAACCGGGATGCTTGTCGGCCAATATCGACTCAATGCGTTTCTTGTAATCAGGCGGAGCGGCGCCTTCTGCCGGACAAAGGAAAGCCGCGAGAAACAAAGCGAGGAGCATAGACGACTTCATATGCTTAACTACGGCCGGACTCCCGGAATCTTAGTCCAGACGTATCCAAGATCGACGTACGCATAGTGGTCAATTGGCTTAGGTAACGGGCCAACCAGCTTCGGGGCTCAACTGACCAAGCCAATGCAGCCGGTGGCGCGTGAGGCAGCCGGCGGTGGGCGGCGGTTGTTGTCTCCGTTCCCTCGGTTGCCTCCTGTGCGCGTGGCTCGCGGTCGCGCGGCCCGCCGGGACCGGCCGTCGCCCAGGCTTTGGCCGGGCAAGCGCGGGCCCTCCACATTTCCGTGTATTCTGTGTATTCCGTGGTTACCGGGTTCTGGATTCTTCGCGCGGCTCAGAATGACGGGGGCGGACGCGCAGAATCTTGGTGAAGTGTCCGGGAAATCCCTTCATTGGTGGGGCCGAGGCGAACGATGAAAATCTACTTCATGGGGATCTGCGGGACGGCGATGGGCAACGCGGCGCTGCTGGCGCGGGCGGCGGGGCATGAGGTCCTCGGGGCCGACGCCGGCGTGTACCCGCCCATGAGCACCGTGCTGGCCCAGGCGGGCATCGAGCTCCACGAGGGCTACGACCCCGCGCGGCTCGAGCGGCTGCGTCCGGACCTCGTCGTCATCGGCAATGCCATGTCGCGCGGCAACGCGGAGGTCGAGTGGCTCCTCGACACGCGCGCGCTCGCCTTCACCTCGCTGCCGGCGCTGCTGGCCGACTTCGTCCTAAAGGGCCGCCGCAACCTCGTCATCGCCGGCACGCACGGCAAGACGACGACGACGGCGCTGACCGCCTTCCTGCTGCGCGAGAACGGCCGCGACCCCGGCTTCCTCATCGGCGGCGTGCCGCAGGACCCGCCCATGGGCAGCCACCTCGGCGCGGCGGCCGACCCGTTTGTCATCGAGGGCGACGAGTACGACAGCGCGTTCTTTGACAAGCGCAGCAAGTTCATCCACTACGCGCCGCACATCGCGGTGCTGAACAACCTCGAGTTCGACCACGCCGACATCTTCCGCGACCTGGCGGACGTGCAGCGGACCTTCCTGCACCTGACGCGCATCGTGCCGCGCAACGGCTGGATCGTGCTCAACGGCGACGACGAGAACCTGCGCCAGTTCGGGACTTTCCCGTGGACGCGCACCGTGCGCGTCGGCACGGGCGAAACCAATGATGTTCGCATCACGAACTTCAGCGAGTCCCCGGCCGGGGCGGGCTTCACCCTGGTGTGGCGCGACGAGCTGCCGGTGACGGTGCAGTGGGCGCAGCCGGGGCTGTTCAACGCCCGCAACGCCGCGATGGCGGCGGCGGCGGCGGCGC
>CAYMSE010000181.1:0-3152 GCA_964392935.1 uncultured Oleiharenicola sp. | reverse complement strand
TGAAACCAATGAGCCCTTGCGGCAGCTCGAAGTGGTTGGCGGCCGGCGGCGTGGCGGGCGCGGCGAAGGGGCTTTCAGTCAGTACTTTCATGGGCGGGGGTTGGGCGGTGGTTAAAAACGGGGCGCGGTCACTTGATGTAGTCGAGCAGCGAGATGCGCATGATGCTGGCGGCCGACTGGAGGGCGGCCTGGTAGGCGGTCTGCGCCTGGTTGAGGCGGACGATGGAATCGGGCAGGTCGGCGCTGGTCTCGCCGGAGACGAGCGAGACGAGGTTGTCGCCGCGCGCCTGCTGCTGCTTTTGGTTGACCTGGATGCGAAGCTGGACGGCGCCGTTGTCGGCGATGGCGGACACCAGCGTGTCCTCGCCGGTGATCAGCGCCGCCTGGGAGTTGGCGATCGCGGTGCCGTCGGCGGCGTTGAGGCCGTCGCGCAGGGCGACGAGCTGGTTCATCATGTCGCGGATGCCGAGGTTCGTGGTCGAGCTGGTGAACGGCGAGACGCTCGAGACCTCGGAGAGCGGGATGTCGGCCTGGCTGGCGTTGCCGGCGAAGGCGACGGCGGTGACGTTGCCGCTCGCGTCGCGCGTGGCGGTGAACGGCGGCGCGTCGACGGCGGTGCCGGCGAAGATGTAGTCGTTGCCGAGGCGCGAATTGCCGACCTGCATCAGCTGCTCGATCATCTGGTTCACCTCGGCGGCGTAGGCCTTGAGCGCCTCGGGGCTGGTCGGCGAGCGGCCGAGCGTGGCGATCTCGGTGGCGCGGTCGGAAACGTCCTTGATGCTGCTCAATCCGGAGAAGGAGGCCTGGCTGATCTCGAGCGCGCGGGTGGCGTTGAGGTCGTACTGGTCCACGCGGCGGAGCTCGCTCTGGTGGTTCAGCACGCGACCGGCGGCGGCCGGATCGTCGTCGGCCGAGTCGATGCGCTGGCCGGTCGCCACCTGCGTCTGCAGCTTGGAGGTCTGCCCGCTGAGCAGCTGGATCTGGCGGACGATGTTGTCCTGGACGGTATTGGAGGCGATTCTCATGAGGAGAAAATCCCAAAGGCCAAAGCCCAAACGCCAAAGCTGCGGACACCTGGGCAGACCAACGACAGGGATTGGGAGGATCGCATTTGGAGAGTTTGGACCATTGAGGTTTGGCTTTTTCGCTAGCGACCGAGGCGATTGACGATGGTGTCGAGGAGCTCGTCCACGACGGAGAAGACGCGGGAGGAGGCCTGGAAGGCGCGCTGGAATTTCACCAGGTCGGCCATTTCCTCGTCCATCGAGACGCCGCTGACGGTGTCGCGCTGGTTGCGCACGAGCTGCTGGATCTTGTCCTGGTCGCCGGCGCGCGCGGTCGCGGTCGAGAGCGCCTGGCCGAGGTCGCTGACCGAGCGGCTGTAGAACTGGCCGAACGTGCCGTCGAAGAGGTCGCCGCCGCCCACGGAGAACGCCTGGTTGGCGAGGTTGGCGACCGCGATGGCGACGGAGTTGTCGCCGGCGGCGCCCGAGCCGGTGACGAGGGTGGAGGCGGTGAGGCCGCTGCGCAGGGCGATCGTGCCCGCGGTCAGGCCGGCCGGGTCGAAGAAGTCGGCGCCGGCCGTGCTGGACGGGTTGTAGGCGGCGTTGACGGAGGTGACGAGCTGCTCCGCGAAGGCGTCGAGGTTGTCGCGCAGGTCCTGCACCGGGCCGTCGCGGACCGTGAGCCCGCCGTAGATTGAGCCGGACGTGAGGTAAAGCGCGGTGGCCGAGGCGCCGCCCGTGACCGTCGTGCCGTTGAAGGCGAGCGGGCCGGTGACGTTGGGGCCGTCGACGAGGAGCACGTCGGCGTTGCCGGCGTCCTTGGCGACGAGCTGCACCTGGCCGTCGCCCAGGTCGCGCACCTCGACGGGGAGGATCTTGGCGAGGTCCTCGAGGCGGGCCTGGCGCTGGTCGCGGAGGTCGACGGCGGCGCCGGGATGGGCGACCTCGAAGCGCGCAATCTGCGCGTTCAGGTCGGCGATGGTGTTGAGGAGGGAATTGGCGTCGGAGACGTCGCCGGTGATGTCGGCGTCGATGTCGTTCTGCACCTGCGCGAGGCGCGTGTCGGTCTCGCGCAACGTGTCGGTGAGGATCCCGGCCTTCTGCAGGAGGGTCTGCCGCGCGCCGGCGTCGGTCGGCCGGGCGGCGAGGTTCTGGAAGGCGTTGAAGAAATTGTCGATGGCCTCCCCCAGCCCGCCGCTCGTGGAGCCGCTCGCGCTGATGGCGGCGCTGCCGTCGATGTTCTGGCCGAGGCCGGCGAGGGCGCGCTGCAGCGCCTGCTGCTGGGCGTCGAAGGAACCGCTCAGGCCGATCTCGCGCATGAGCTGGCGGTCGAGCAGGATGTCGCGCAGCTGCTGCACGCCGAGCACCTCGAGGCCGAGGCTCTGCACGCCCTCGGGCGTCTGCACGGTGCCGCGGTCGCCGTAGATGACCCGCTGGCGCGCGTAGTTCGGGTTGTTGACGTTCGCGAGGTTCTTGCCGGTCGTCTCGATGGCCCGACTGTGCGCGTTGAGCGCCATCGAGGTCGAGTTGAGGGTGGAGAAGAGGCCGGACATGGGAGTTTATGATTAACGATTAATGATTGACGATTTCAGAAGCAGGGAGCGCGGGCTGGTTGGCTTGGCCAATCGTTAATCGTGGATCGTAAATCACTAGTTGGTTTAGCCGGCGGCCTGGAGGGCGCCGGCGGCGCGGACGTTGGCGGTGAGCGTCTTCCGGCCGGCGGGCGAGTAGGTCTGCTGGAACGTGTCGGGGCGGAGCGTGCGCATGAGGTCCTGGTGGGACTCGACGGCGCGGGCCAGGAGCAGGTGGTTCTGGCGGGTGAGGCGGCGGACGCGGTGGATGAGGCGGTTCACGTCGGCGATGAGGGCCTCGAGCAGCGGGCGGGCCTCGGCCGGGGTGAACGGGAGCAGCGAGCGCAGCGTGGCGCCGGCGGGCTGGCCGTGCAGGAGGGCGAATTCGGCGACAACGCGCTCGCGCTGCTGGCGGTCGGCCTGCATCTGGCGGGTGTGGGCCTCGATCGCGCCGCTGAGTTGGAGCACGGCCTCGGTGTCGCGGGCGAACAGCCGCTGCTGCTGCTGCTCGAAGAGGTTCAGCAGGTCGCCGAAGCCGGCGATCTCGACGCGGAGCGCGTCCGCAATGATGGTCCAG
>CAYMSE010000180.1:0-5697 GCA_964392935.1 uncultured Oleiharenicola sp. | reverse complement strand
AGCTGGCGGCGGGATAGGTCTCGAAAATCCGTGTGATACCGTTGTGGCCGGCATCCGGTTCTCCTTTTGGTTGCAGGCCGCTTCTGGTTATACTGCTGCCTGCTGGCGGACGCGCCCCCTTGGGCAGGAAACGATGCGGATATTGAAAACTGGTTTGTGGGATTCGGACGGTTTTGAGACCGATCCCATTCGCCACGGCATCAGCTATCGCGTTGCCGGGATCGAAGAGGGTGCCAACGCCCAGGTGGAATCCCAATCCGTCGCCACGGACCCGCCCGTGGACGAGGCGGAGCTTACGACTATCGTGAATTACGATGCCAAGCCTGGCCAAACTTTCTTGGTTCAACGTGAAGTTCCAGCAAATCCATCGCTTAGCGACGAAGTCACCTTCATCAGCGGGATCAATCCTGATGGGACCCTGGCGCTCTACTCCGCGGCTGCCTGGAATGGAGATCATCCCGCCACATTTGACGGCGGCTATACCGGTGCCGGCAAATGGTTCGCCGACAGCAGTGCGGACACTGCGGGCACGCCGGGCGGCACGGTCACTTATGCCTTTGATCCCGCCTCCGGCTGGACCGTCACCGAGCAAGTCGCCTTCGTTGCGGGGCTATCGCTATGGTCGGCCGTCGCCAACATCTCCTTCGTGCAGGCTTCCGACTACGCTACAGCCGGAATCCAGTTTACGCGCGGAAATGACGGCGGCGCCCATACCCGGCTTCATGGCAGCACCCCTTTCGGCGGCGGTGTCACCAACGGCACGACGTTGCTGCAAATCACGCAAGCGACGATCTCCATCGATACCAGCGTGCCTGGGTTCGGGCCAATCCAACCGCTGACCGCGACCTCCAACAACATCTTCACCAATTTCGGCGGCTACGCCATGGAGGCAATTCTCCATGAGGAAGGGCATGCGCTGGGGCTGGACCATGCTGGCCCCTATCCCGTTTCGGACGGTACCGCCTCGGACTCCCTGCAATACGGCGCGTACGACAATCGCCAGTGGTCGATCATGTCCTATATCGACCCGTGGGATACGGCGGCGCCCTTCTACAGTCAGAATCCGGGCCCCGGCACATCCTGGGGCGCCGGAAGTAACGTCAGTACTGACGGCCACGTTTACCGGAATGTGGCAACCACTCCGATGTTGCTGGATATCCTGGCAATCCAACGGCTCTATGGCGTTCCCGCCAGCACTCCGTTGTCTGGCGGGCAGACTTTCGGAAACGACATCGTCAACCTTCCCGGCTCGATATCACCGTTTTTTGATTTTCACGTAAATCAATATGGCATTCTGACAATTTGGGACGCTGGCGTCGGCAACACGCTCGATCTGCATAATACGTCCGGAAATTCCGTCCTCAGTCTCAGCGCCGGCACGTTCAGCAGCTTTTCCGGCAGAGTCAACAATCTCGCCATCGCCTATGACACCAGAATCGACAAGCTCCTAGCCGGTGCCGGCAATGACACCATAATCGGCAACAATTACGGCGACTATGTGGATGGCGGCTTAGGAGCCGATACGATTTATGGCGGCGACGGAAACGACACGCTTTATGGCGGGTTAGGCAATTACGACGACCTGATCTATGGCGGGGCGGGGGCGAACACCATTGATGGCGGTGGTGGTTTCGATACCGCCGGTTATAGCCTTCCCATGTCGGATTATTCCATCGTTGAGAATGGTGACGACACCGTCGCAGTGATGGGCAACGGATTAATAGATACCCTGAAGAATGTCGAAGCCCTTTCATTTGCTGGCCAGACCGTCACTCTCACTTCATTACACGCGCATTCTTTTCTGGGCGGCCCAGGTGATGACCTCTTTTTTGCGACACCCGGTGACGACACCGTGGACGGCGGGCCGGGTACGGACACACTGAGTTTTGCGAATTCGAAGGCCGGCGTCAAAATCGACATGGCGCTTACAACGCCCCAGCACACTGGTGGTTCAGGCGATGATCAGATTCAAAATATCGAATCCATCATCGGAAGCCCGTATGACGACGTCATCAATGGCGGCTTCGGCGATGACTTTATATCCGGCGGTACCGGTGGAAGCGATCAGTTAAGTGGAGGGGGAGGCGGCACAGACACTCTAAACTATGCGGATGATGCAGGGGGTGTTTCTCTCTCCATAAGTGACACCTTGGGAGTGGGCGGCGAGCAAGGCGGGTTGGATGGCCCCAAAATCGGGCTCGTCAGTTTCAGAGGTTTCGAGGTTTACGTCACGGGCAAAGGTGATGATCTTATTGTCGCCAACGACCGGGATAATACGCTGATTGCCAATGGCGGTAAAAACCAAGTCCGCGCCCTTCGCGGCAATGATTTTGTTCAGGACAGCGGTGTCGGCTCGAGTTTGGACGGCGGTCCCGGAACGGACAGACTGTTATTGTACCGCACAACGTCGCCGATCACTGGCACGTTGGCCATGGGAGGAAGTGGAACCCTTTCCGATGGCAGCACGATAAGCAATTTCGAGCGGATGGAAATTTACACGGGAGCTGGCGGCGACAATCTAACCCTCACGAAGACATTGCAGTCGGGGTCCGGAGACCTGGCTGCTATCTGGTTTGGTGGCGGAGGCATAGATACCGCGCAATTCGCGGGTAGGCGCGCCGACTATGTCATCACGCAATCTGGCGACGCCTATACCATTGCCGGCTTCCTTGGCACCGATACGTTGGCGGACGTTGAGTATGCACAGTTCGACGACCAGACGGTGCGGCTGTTGCCCGGAAGCGGCGCGACGCTGACACCGGGCGCGGCGCCATCCAGCTACATGGCCGCGATCCGCGATTTCGACGGCAACAATCTGGCGGGCCAGGGCACGCAGGTGATCGATCCCGCCACGGGCGGGCTGGTGGCGGGCGGCGCCTGGGATGGCGTCTCGGGCTGGACGCTGGCGGGTAGCGCCGATATCAGCGGCAACGGCACGACGGCGCAGATCCTCTTCAACAATCTGATCGGGCGCTGGGCCGAGGTGACCACCGAGAGTGACGGCAAGGTTTATTTCGATAATCACGGTTGGGCGGGCGACACCCGCATTGTCGGCATCTATGTCGACCCGGAAGTGTCCGCGGGTCACGCAGTACAGGGTGGTCCCGACGACAGCCAGCGCCGGTTTCAGAACGACCTCTTCATTGGCAATATCAAGGCCGTGCTGGGCGCCGGCGACTTCAACCATGACGGGTTCCAGGAAGTGTATTTCTCGCTGACTGACGGCACGGCCTATCTGCACGCCATCATGTGGAATGACGGCAATATCCAGTACGCCAATTACCAGAGCGCCCAGCAGGTGCAGGACTATCTCGGCGCCAGTGGCGTCTCGCCCTCGACCTGGGGGGGCTGGCTGCAGGAGGCACCCGCGGTCGCGGTCCGCTTCGCGCCAGCCGCGTTCGGGCACGACAGCAACGGGGTACTGGCAGCCCTTGCGGGATAGGCCGAATGCCGGCCAAGGGTGAAGTGGCTGCTTTGACCGGCCGCTTTCGCGCCTGCCGTTGGCGGGGTGCAGGGCCGTGTGATAACCTCAGGATCAGCAAGAGGAAACTGCCATGCCGACGCCGAGCTTGAGCGACGAAGTCACCTACATGACCGGCGTGGACGCCGGCGGGACGATCGTCGGAACCTCGTTCCGGTCTTGGGATGGCAAAAGCCCTGCTGGCTACACGGTAAACCCTACCAGCGCTGCAAAATGGGGCACCTCTACCGCGGGTACTGGCGGCGGCACGGTAAACTACACATTCGATACGGCCTGGAGCGCGACGGAGAAGGACGAGTTCCGTTCCGTGCTGGCTTTTTATTCCGCCGTCGCGAATATCACCTTCAACGAGGTTCCCTCGCTTGGGTCCAAGGCCGCTGGCATCACGATCAAGAAGACCGCCAATGGCGGCGCCTCGGCCGGTGGCAGCCTGAGCGGAACGTCAGGCGCCGGCACTGTCGGCGGTACCACGCTCTGGAACGAAAATCAGATATCGATCGACATCGATCCGACCGGCTCCGGTTTCGGGCCGATCGACGGCACCTTCACCACGGCCGGCGGCTATCCCTGGATGACCATTTTCCATGAAGTCGGCCATGCCGTCGGCCTGGGGCATAGCGGCCCCTATAACGAGGGTGACGGCATCGATCCCGCCAGCGTGCAATACAGCCCCTATGACAGCAACCTCTACACGGTGATGTCATACAACAACCCTACAACCACCACCACCGCCTATTACAGCCAGTATCCCGTCACGGGCACTAACTGGGGCGTGGTGCGTGTGCCCCAAGGTGGCGGCAGCTTTCAGATCTGGGGTAAGAACCCCGTCACCCTGATGCCGCTGGACATATTGGCGCTGCAGCGGCTTTACGGCACCCCGTCCGGCACCACCACGCTTACGGTGGGCCACACCTTCGGCTTCAACACCGACATCGGCGCCTCGGACAGTCTGCGGAAATTCTACGACTTCACCGTCAATACCGAGCCGGTGGTGACGATCTGGGACAGCGCCACCAACAACACGCTCGACCTATCCGGATTCAGCAGCGCCACGAACGTCAACCTCAATCCCGGCACCTACAGCAGCGCGGGCACGTCCTCGGCGTCGAACGGCTCGATCGTCAACATGGTGAACAACATCGCCATCGCCTACAATACCTGGATCGATAGCTTCAAGGGCAGTGTCGGCGCCGATACGGTGCTGGGTAATGCCCACGCCAACACGATCAAGGGTGGCCTTGGCAATGACGTTATTGACGGCGGCAGCGATGTCGACACGGCGGTCTTCACGGGCGCGCGCGTTGCCTATGCTATCAGCCAGCCGAGTACCGGGCATTTCACGATTATCGGTCCGGACGGCGCCGACACGCTGGCCAATGTCGAGTATGCCAAGTTCGACGACCAGACGGTGCGGCTGCTGCCCGGCAGCGGCACCAGCGTCGATTTCAACGCCGCGCCGGCCACTTACATGGCTGCGATCCGCGACTTTGACGGCAACAACCTGACGGGGCAGGGCACGCAAGTGATCGACCCCAACACGGGCGGGCTGGTGGCGGGTCCGGCGTGGGACGGCTCTTCCGGCTGGACCCTGGCCGGCACCGCCGACGTCAGCGGCAGCGGCCTGCAATCGCGCATCCTGTTCAACAATCTGATCGGGCGCTGGGCGGAGGTCACCACCGAAAGCGACGGCAAGGCCTATTTCGGCAATTATGGGTGGGCGGGCGATACCCGCGTCGT
The DNA here is from genome assembly GCA_964392935.1 of uncultured Oleiharenicola sp. Classification (GTDB taxonomy): domain Bacteria; phylum Verrucomicrobiota; class Verrucomicrobiia; order Opitutales; family Opitutaceae; genus Lacunisphaera. Next base: position 479 of record CAYMSE010000180.1, on the reverse strand, counting down.
CGGCATCTATATCGATCCGGAGGTCACGCTCGGCCATGCGGTGCAGGGCGGGCCGAACGACAGCCAGCGCCGTTTCCAGAACGATCTTTTTATCGGTAACATCAAGAATGTGCTGGCCGCCGGCGACTATAACCATGACGGCTTTCAGGAAGTGTATTTCAGCCTGACCGACGGCACCGCCTATCTGCATGCCCTGATGTGGAACGACGGCAACATCCAGTATGCCAACTACCAGAGCAAGCAGCAGGTGCAGGACTATCTCACTGCCAACGGCTACACCGCCGCGACCTGGAGCAGCTGGCTGCAGGAGGCGCCCGCCTATCCGGTGATCGTCTCGAGCGGCATGACCCCATCCCTGGTGGCGACCGACAGCACCCCCATGCTGGCAGGCGTCGCGGTCTAGAAGCGTTGCGGCATGAACGGTGCCGGCGCGATTTCGCCCGGTCCCGCGGACAGGGCGCGCAAGTCATGGGCCGGGG
>CAYMSE010000179.1:0-5938 GCA_964392935.1 uncultured Oleiharenicola sp. | reverse complement strand
TGATGTTCTTCTGGGATCCGCTCTTTGCCCAGCCGCACGATCCCGACGTGAAGGCGCTGCTGCGCATGGCCGTGGTCTGGAACGTGCCCGTGGCGTGCGACCGCGCGACGGCGGACTTCATCATCTCGTCGCCCCTCATGCACGCGCAGTACGAGCGCCTCGTGCCGGACTACGAGGCCTACGCCAGGCGCAACGTGCCGGTGGAGGCCAAGGCGGCCACCAAGGCGGCGAAAAGCCGGGAGTAGGGGCGGACCTTGGTCCGCCCGGCGGGGAGTCGGGCGCAGCACGCTGCGCCCCTACGATCCGGACCGCCGGTTAACGCGGGTCCGCCGGGGCCTGGTCGAATTCGTAGAGGAAGATGCCGTGGCCGATGCCCGCGGCCTCGCCGGCCTTGCCCATCTGGAAGGCGATGAACCGCCCGTCGTCGCTCACGACGCCGTTGGACGCCTTGTAGCCGGGGGTCTCGCTGAAGAATGTCAGGCGCGTGTAGCGGCCGCTGCCGTCGAGCGCGAGTTTCCAGAGATCGATGGAGCCGGGGCCGCGCAGGTTCTGCGCGTCGCACTCGACCAGCGTGGCCTGGCCGTCGGGGAACATGCCCTCCGGCTCGTCGTAGACGGCGGCGGTGTCGGTGTACTTCGTGACCTTGCCCGTCGCGAGGTCGATGCCGAGCACGTCGCTCTTGCGTCCGCCCTCGGAGTACGCGCTCGCGGTCAGCTCGCGTTCCTCCGGCGGCCGGAAGTTCTGGGTCTCGAGCGTGCAGGGGAACGGCAGCGTGGCGGCGTCGAGGATCAGGCGCGGCGCGGTGAGTGCCGGGACGCCGGCGGTGTAGACGAGGTCCGCCTCGAACAACTTCGAGTGCGACAGGTTGCCCTCGCCGGGCTTCGGGCTGACCCATTCGGACCAGGCGAGGTGGAGCCGGTGGCGCGACACCGCCGGGCCCTCGTTGCAGCGCGCGCCGAGGGCGACGGGCTTCTTTTTCTCGGTCCCGCTCAGGACGAACAGGTAGCACTGGTTGCGGGCAGGGCCGGGGTTCTTGATGTCGTACTCGACTGGGCCGGCGAGCAGGATGTCCCCGTTGGCGAGGTAGAGCGCGCGGGTGTACCCGTAGTGCGCGTAGTGGGACGTGAGGTTGGTGATCGCGCCGGTCGCGAGGTCGTACTCGAGCGCGTCGCCGAAGGTTTTCGACAGGAAGAGGATTTTCCTGCCGTCGGGCGACCAGTCGGCGCGTTCGCCGAAGTGCGTGAGGCGCCTGATGTGGGGCGGGAGGTGGTCGGCCGAACTGGCCGGGGTCGGGTCGGCGGCGAGCGCGGGGGTGACGAGGGCGAGCAGCAGGAGGGGCAGGCGGGGGCGAAGCATGGGCGCAACCTATCCGGAAGCGCCCGTTCTGCGCGAACCAATCCGTCGCAACGTTGGACTGGCGCGGCGCCGCGGCGCGCCTAGTCGAGCACGAGATCGATGCGGTGCATGCCCGGGCCCCAGCCGTCGGGCGTGCGCGCGGTTTCCCGGGCCCCGAATTTCCGGAAAAACGCGACCGAATGCTGGCTGGTCGCGATCCGCAGCGGCCCGCCGCCGAGGGCGCGCATGCGCTCGACCGCGCGGCCCATCATGGCGCGGCCGAGGCCGCGGCCCTGCGCCGCCGGGGCAATCAGGATCCAGCGCAGCGTGGGCCGGCCGTCCTCGGGCAGGACGCCGCTGGCGCCGACCACGGTGCCGGCTTCGTCGCACCAGACCTCGTAGCCCGGGAAATTCGCGTCGAGGAACACCTCGTAGTCGGTGCGCTCGTTGGGCGCGAAGAACGCCGGGCAGTTCGCGTCGAACAGGGCGAGGCACGCGGCGCGGTCGGCCGGTCGGAACGGACGGATGCGGGGCGCGGCGGACATGGGCGACGCGGCGCCGGCCCGGCCTAGCCGGCGTCCTCGTTGGAGTAGACGTCGGAGACGTCCTCGTCGTCCTCGAGGGCCTCGTGGAGCTTCTCGAGCGCCGCGGCGGTGGCGGCGTTCACCGGCACGGTCGTGGTGGGGATGTAGGCGATTTCGGCGGACTCGGTCCTGATGCCGGCCTGTTCGAGGGCGTGCAGCACCTTGTCGAAGGCCGCGATGCTGCAGCGGACCTCGTGGCCCTGCTCGGTCGTGATCACGTCGTCGGCCCCGGCCTCGAGCGCGACCTCCATGAGGCGGTCCTCGGACACGGCGGCCTTCGTGATGAGGAACTGACCGGCGTGGAGAAACTGGAACGCGACGGCGCCGTTCTGCGCGAGGTTGCCGCCGTGGTTGGTGAAGATCGAGCGGACGACCTGGGCGGTGCGCTGCTTGTTGTCGGTGGTCGCCTTGACGATGAAGGCCACGCCGCCGGGGCCGTAGCCCTCGTAGTGGAGCTCCTCGAAGACGACGCCCGGCAGTTCGCCGGTGCCCTTCTTGATGGCGCGGTCGACGTTGTCCGCCGGCATGTTGGCCTCGCGGGCCTTGAGCAGGAGCGTGCGCAGGCGCGCGTTGCCCGCGGGGTCGCCGCCGCCGGCCTTGGCGGCCATGGTGATGTCGCGGGCGAGCCGCGAGAAGACCTTGCCCTTGCGGGCGTCGGTCACGGCCTTGAGCCGTTTCACCTTGGACCATTTGTTGTGGCCGGCCATTCGGGGAAGTAGCGGGTAGCGGGCAGTGAGTAGCGAGTAGAAGTGAGCGCGGGTGATGCTCGCTACCCGCCACGCACTACCCGCCACTGACTACTTTTTCTTCTTCGGCGTCACGTTCTTCATGCCGCCGGGGGCGGTCGTGCCGTTGTTGATGGGCAGCTCGGGGTCCGGCATGCGGTTGATGATCATCTGCTGGCCGATGGTGAAGAGGCCGTTGATCGTCGAGTAGAGGGCGAGGCCCGCGGCGAAGCTGTAGCAGAACAGCGTGAACATCCACGGCATGATCTTGAACATCGTCTGCTGCGCGGGGTCGACCGAGGGCGTCGGTGTGAGCCGCATCTGCACGATCGTCGTCGCGCCCATCAGGATCGGCATGACGTTGATCGGGATGCCGAACAGGTGCGCGACGGTGTCGGGCGCCGAGAGGTCCTTCACCCACAGGAAGGACGCGAAGCGGAGCTCCGAGTTGCTCTGCAGCATGGCGAAGAAGCCGACGAGGAACGGGATCGTGATGAGGACCGGGATGCAGCCGCCGACCGGATTGACCTTGTTCTCCTTGAAGAGGCGGAGCGTCTCGGCCTGGAGCTTCTGCGGGTTGTCCTTGTGCTTCTCGCGCAGCGCCTGCAGGTGCGGCTGGAGCTTCGACATGCGCTTCGCGGAGCGCGAGGCGGCGAGCGTGAGCGGCAGGAACACGAGCTTGAGCGTCAGCGTCGTGATGACGATCGCCCAGCCCCAGTTCGGCGCGAACGAGTGCATGAAGTTCATCATGCGCAGCAGCAGCGGCGCGAAGAAGCCGGAGAAGAAGATCTTGTTGAAGAAGAAGGAGTCGAACTGCATGACCTTCTCCTCGCCGTGCTTGAAGATGTCGGAGTTGTTCAGGCGCTTGTACTCCTTCGGGCCGGCGAAGTAGTTGCCGCCGAGCGTCACCGCGGCGCCGGGGGCGAGGGGCTTGAGGTCGAACTGCGCGAAGCCGGTGACGCCGTAGAGGCGGCGGTCGTCGGTCGGCGCGCGCGGGTCGAGCTTCACCCGTTCCACCCGCACGCCGACGCCGGGCTGGTCGGGCGTGAGGATCATGGCGAAGAACTGGTTCTTCACCGCGGCCCAGGCGATCGGGGCGGGCCGGTCGATGAACGCCGGCGGCGTGCCGTCCTTCATGCCGATCCAGCTCAGGAACCCGCCGCCCTCGAGGTCGCTGCGGGCGATGAAGGTGGTGTCGCCGTTGGCGGCGTAGCCGAGGCTCAGGTAGAGGCCGTAGTCCGACGGACTCAGCGGCGTGGCGGTGCCGAGGTTGAACACGGCGCGCGGCAGCGCGAGGGGCTTGTCGGTCAGGTTGCGGAACGTCGTCTCGCTGCGGATCTGGTAGTCGTCGCGGTCCGGCGCCTTGGCCAGCACGTAGCGGCGCGTGACCTCGAGCGCCTCGGACGTGGCGCGGTAGACGAGCTCGGTGTCGGACTTGGACACGACCGTGTAGGCGGTGTGCGCGTCGGCGCCGGGGAAGTCGGTGAGGCTCAGCGCCGGCGCGGCCTGGAGGGCGTTGAGGGTGTAGAGCGCGGGCTGGCCCTGGACGGCGAGGTGCTGCTTCAGCGCGATGTTGTCGATGGCGCCGCCGTGGTTGGTGAACGTGACGATCACCAGGTCGTTCGCGAGGGTGGTCTTCTCCGCGAGGCCGACCGCGGGCTGGGCGGGGACGGTGGACGAAAGCACGGGGATGGCCGGCGCGGCCGTGGCCGGGGTGGAGGAGGTGGCGGCGGCCGGCGCGGCGGCGGGCGAGGTCGGCAGCGGCGCGGGCGGCTTCGGGGCGTAGCGAGCGGTGAAGTAGAAGCTCGCCATCGCAGCGATGAGCAGCAGCACACCTATGGTCGTGTTCTTTTTGTCCATGAAGGCAGGGAAGGGTCGGGGGCGGTCAGCGTTCCGCCGGGGAGACCCGGGTGACGCGGACACAGGAAAGGGAGCGGGGTGGCACGGGATCCTCGCCGCCCGGATGCCACGGGCCGCACTTGACGAGGCGCACCGCCGTGAGGGCCAGCCCGGGGAAGAACCCGTGGACCTGCAGCGCCTCGCGGGCGTAGTGCGAGCAGGTCGGGGCGAAGCGGCAGCCGCCGGTCGGGTTCACGACCACGAGCGCGGGCGAGAGCGTGCGCTGATAAAGCCAGATCAGGCCGCGCAGGGCGCGGACGGGCAGGGCGGCAAGGAAACGGAGCGAGGCCACGGCGGAGGTGAGCTCAGGAGGCGGGCGGCGGGGGCGTCAGCTTCGCGCAGGCTTGCACGAAGCGCGCGGTGGCCTCGGCGAAGGTCAGGCGCAGCAGCGCGGGGCGGGCGGTGAGGACGAGGTCAAGCCCGGCGGGCACCAAGTGCTGCTGGTGGCGGTAGAGTTCCCGCAGGCGGCGCTTGGCGCGGTTGCGATGCACGGCGTTGCCGACGGCCGCGCGGGAGGCGACGACGCCGACCCGGGGTGCGCCGGCCGCGTCCGGCCGCGCCCACCACGTGAGCAGAAAGGCGCCGCAATCGATGCGGCGCCCCTGTTCGCGGACGGCGCGGAATTCACCCGTGCGCCGCAGGCGCTGCCCGGCGCGGAGTTGCATTATCAGACCACCGTCAGGCGCTTACGACCCTTGCGCCGGCGGGACGCGAGGACCTTGCGGCCGCCGCGAGTGGACTTGCGGGCGCGGAAACCGATCTTGCGGGCGCGTTTCTTGCGATGCGGACGGAATGTAGGCTTCATAGTTGTAGAGGGAAAAGAGGGTCAGGGTCGCGGGGGGGACGGGGGGGTGTCAAGCGAGAGGTTTGCGCCGCCTAATCCCACCCGCAAGCCCCGGGATGGCGCATCGGGAAAGGCCCGTTTGTGAACAGCCTGCGGACAAATAGTCTTTGCGTTCACGCGGGGCCATGCCGACGTTGGGCCATGGCCGAGTCATGCCCACAACCGACCCGTTCTCCGGCAACCGCACCCACCTCGAAGGCGCCCGTCTCCCCGGCGCGCAAGGATGGGCCGCTGTTCTGGACAGTCACCGGGAACGACTTCGGGCGCTCGATCAGCTGGGCGAAAAAGCAGCCCAATGCTCTATCGCAGCAGATAAGGACCGCACTCTCGTCCTCGCGGAAGCCGACGAAGTAGGCCTGCTGGAACTGGCGGAGGATCGCTGGCGCGACCTGGGTCGGGCCATCCGCGAATTCCGCGCCACGCTGCCGCTGGTGCGGCTGGAGGACTTCGGATTCAGCGCCGACGACGCGGATCCGTTCGAGGCCAACACCACGCGCCTGCGCCGCATCGGCGGCGGCGTCGAGGCGCTGGCCTTCGCCGACGCCGGCAAC
>CAYMSE010000178.1:0-2559 GCA_964392935.1 uncultured Oleiharenicola sp. | reverse complement strand
CGGACCACGTCCAGGCCCGCCTCTACAAGGCTGAGATCGAGCCGAACCTGACCAAGGGCAAGATGCTGATGTTCGCCCATGGCTTCAACATTCGCTTCAAGGGCATCGTGCCGCCAAAGAACGTCGACGTGACCATGATTGCGCCGAAGTCCCCCGGCCACCGGGTCCGCGAGGTCTTCCAGGAGGGCGGCGGCGTCCCCGGCCTCATCGCCGTCTACCAGAACGCCACCGGCAACGCCAAGAAGCTCGCGCTGTCCTACGGGCGCGGCATCGGCTGCACCCGCGCGGGCGTGCTCGAGACGACCTTCAGCGAGGAGACCGAGACCGACTTGTTCGGCGAGCAGGCCGTGCTGTGCGGCGGTTGCGCCGAACTGGTGAAGGCGGGCTTCAAGACGCTTGTCGACGCCGGTTACCAGCCCGAGATCGCGTATTTCGAGTGCATGCACGAACTGAAGCTGATCGTGGACCTGATGTACCGCGGCGGCCTCAATTACATGCGGTACTCCGTCTCGGACACGGCCGAGTGGGGCGACTACGTCTCCGGCCCGCGCGTCGTCACCAAGAAGACGCAGCAGGAGATGAAGCGCATCCTCAAGGACATCACCTCCGGCAAGTTTGCCAAGCGCTTCATCGACGAGAACAACAAGTATGGCCGCAAGACCATGAACAAGTTCCGCGCGAAGGAGCGCAGCCAGCAGATCGAGGTCGTCGGCGCGAAGCTGCGCGCGATGATGCCGTTCCTGAATCCCGTCACGATCTCGAAGTGACGCGACGGTAAGAGTGACCATGTCCAGCCCCGACCAGCGCTTCCCGGCCGGCACCTCCTGCGAGGTGCGGCTGCGGTGCGCCCGGCTCGCGGGTGGACTGCGACTGCGACTTAGGGGGGAGTTTGCGATGGATCCGGCCGGGACGCGCCTCGCGCGGTCCGGCGGGTTCATCGGCAAGCTCCTGCTTTCCTCCGGCCCATCCCTCCACTAAACCAGTCTCAAACACTCTTACTTTCCATGAAAGTCCCTTCCCCCAATTACGTTCGCATCTTCGACACCAGCCTCCGCGACGGCGAGCAGGCGCCCGGTGCCTCCATGACCTCGGCCGAGAAGCTCGAGGTCGCCCGCGGCCTCGCCCGCCACGGCGTCGACGTCATCGAGGCCGGATTTCCCGCGGCCTCGCCCGACGATCTGGCGGCCGTCCAGGCAATCGCAGCCGAGGTCGGCCAGGTGCCGATTCCCGGCCGGCCGCAGTCCGAGCCGCCGATCATCTGCGGCTTGGCGCGCTGCACCCGCAACGACATCGAGGCGGCGTGGCAGGGCGTCAAGGGTGCCAAGCACCCGCGCATCCACACGTTCCTCGCGACGAGCGATCTCCACCTGAAGCACAAGCTCCGGATGACGCGTGACGAGATGACCGCGCGCGCGGTGGAGATGGTGGCCTACGCCCGTTCGCTTTGCGCCGACGTCGAGTTCTCGCCCGAGGATGCGGGCCGCAGCGACCCGGAGTTCCTGTACCGGGTCCTCGGGGAAGTCATCAAGGCCGGCGCGACGACGCTGAATATCCCCGACACCGTCGGGTACACGATGCCGGACGAGTTCGGCGCGCTCATCGCCGGCATCATCAAGCACACGCCCGGGGCCAAGGACGTGACCATCTCGGTCCACTGCCATGACGACCTCGGGCTGGCCGTCGCCAATTCCGTCGCGGGGCTCCGCGCCGGCGCGCGGCAGGCCGAGTGCACGATCAACGGCATCGGCGAGCGGGCGGGCAACGCCTCGCTCGAGGAGATCGTCATGGCGCTGCGCACCCGCGCCGACAAGATCGGCCTCCAGATGGGCATCGACACCACGCAGCTCTGCCGCGTGTCGAAGCTGGTCTCCCGCAGCACCAGCTACCCCGTGCCGCCGAACAAGGCGATCGTGGGCGGCAATGCCTTCGCGCACGAGTCCGGCATCCACCAGGACGGCATGCTCAAGAATGCCCAGACCTACGAGATCATGCGCCCGGAGGACGTCGGCGCCACGCAAACCGAGCTGGTGCTCGGCAAGCACTCGGGACGGGCGGCTTTCTCCAAGCGACTGGCGGAACTCGGCTTTCCCCTCGAAGGCGACGCCCTCCTCAAGGCGTTCAATGAATTCAAGAAGCTGGCCGACCGGAAGAAGTCGGTGCACGACGCCGACCTCGTCGCGCTCGCATCCGACGAGCGCGCGCCCGTGCCGGAATTGTGGGCCCTGGAAAATCTCCAGGTGGTCTGCGGGTCCACCGGCCTGCCGACGGCGACGGTCCGCCTGCGCGACCCGGACGGCAAGTTCCACGTCAAGGCGGCGGTCGGCACCGGACCGGTGGACGCCACCTACAAGGCGATCGACTCGATCGTGAAGACGCCCGTCAAGCTGCTCGAGTTCGGGATCAGCGCGGTCACCGAAGGCATCGACGCGCTCGCGGAGGCCAGCGTGCGCGTGCGCCACGAGGACCAGCGGTCGAGCCATGGCCACGGGGCCGACACCGACATCGTGGTGGCGAGCGCGAAGGCCTACATTTCGGCCATCAACCACGTGCTGTCGCGCC
>CAYMSE010000177.1:0-2759 GCA_964392935.1 uncultured Oleiharenicola sp. | reverse complement strand
AGCCGCGAGCGGGCGGCGAGGTAGAGTTCGCAGCCAAGCAGCGGATTGATGCCCTTTCCCTTGGCCTGGTTGTAGAACTCGATCGCCCCGTAAAGATTGCCGTGATCGGTCAGCGCGAGGGCCTTCATTCCAAGCGCGCTGGCGCGGTCCATCAGGCGGTCGATCCGGCACGCCCCGTCGAGCAGCGAGTAGTCGCTGTGGACATGGAGGTGGACGAAATTGGAGTCGGAAGCCGCCAAGGTTCGTTTATGGGAGTCAGCGGGTTAGGCACGCGCAAGGATTAATCGGGGCGCCGGGCCGGCCGCCGGGCGCCGACAGCCGGAACCGTGGTCGCGCGATGCGGGCGGAGACCCGCGGGACCGGTCGTCCCGCCCCTCGGGGCGGCCGCAGAAAATAGGGGTTGACGGTGGACGCGGGGGATGGCTGTTTGTGCCCTTTTCCAAAGACAAAGCCCTCCCTTTCACCATGCCCATCGAGATCAAAATGCGTAAGAACGAGCCGATCGACCGTGCGCTGCGCCGCATGAAGAAGAAGCTCGAGCGTGAGAACATCATCAAGGACGTGCGCATGAAGCGCTACAACGAGAAGCCCTGCGAGCGCCGCCGCCGCAAGGAGAAGGTCATGGCCTTCACCGCGATGCTCCGCCGCCGCTACGCGGAGTAAGCTGCCCCCGATTCCGGATTTTCACCGGCCGCGCGTCTTTCGACGCCGGCCGGTTTTGTTTTGCCCGGTGACGGCGGGTCGGCGGCGCCGCGCCGGCTTGATTCGATCCGCCGCAACTGTCCTAGTGGGGATGCGTGAAGCCGATCGTCGCCCTTTCCAGCTGCTGGTGTTCCCAGCGTCACCAGGATGGCTACGCGATGCTGCGGGAGATGGCCGACCTCGGCTTCGAGTACGTCGAGCTCAGCCATGGCATCCGGATCACCCTCGTGCCGGGCATCCTGACGGCGCTCGAGGAAGGTGTGATCAAGGTGGCCTCGTGCCACAACTTCTGCCCGCTGCCCACCGGCGTGACCCATGCGGCTCCCAACCTCTACATGCCGTCCGCGGCGGACGCCCGCGAGCGCGAACAGTGGTTGCTGCAAAGCAAGCGGACGATCGACTTCGCGGCGCAGATTGGGGCGCGCAAAGTCGTGCTGCATCTTGGGTCGGTGGAATTTTTCTGGTTCAACCCCGCGCGCCGGCTCGACGCCTACGGTGAGGCCCACGCGGGGGCGGACCTGGCGAAGGACGCGAAGTACCAGAAACTGCTCGCGAAGGGCCTCGCGCGGCTCAAGGGCCGGATGCCGCCGTATTGGGACAACGTGAAGGCCGGGCTCGCGGCGCTGCTGCCGTACGCGGAGCAGAAGGGCGTGCTGCTGGGCTTCGAGAATCGCGAAGCGTTCGATGAGCTGCCGCTCGACGCAGACCATGCGGACTTGATCGCCGCGCTCGCGAAGCCGGGCGCGTGCGGCTACTGGCACGACACCGGCCACGCGCGCATCAAGCAGGACATGGGCCTGCTCGAGCACCGGGCGCATCTTGCGCAGAACGCGCCGCACGCGATCGGCTTTCACCTGCATGACGTGAGTGCCGAGGGACACGACCACCAGCCAATCGGCACGGGCAAGGTCGACTTCGAAATGGTCAGCAGCTTCTGGCGGCCCGAGCACACGCTCGTGCTCGAGTTCAGTCCGCGACTCACGCCCGAAGAGGTCGCGACCTCGAAGCGGCGGGTCGAGGAGCTCGTCGCGAAGCGTTTCGCTTGACGGGCGCGGGAGGGCGCGATCGGGCGCCGGGTGGCCGGAACTGCCGCGGGAGGGCCGAAAGCCTCCCCGGGAAGGGGGGCGAACGCGGGCGACGGCTAGTTAAGATACCTCAAGGAAGCGCTTCACGCTTGGCTTGTGGCTGGCGCGGGGGTTGAACGTCGCCGGTGAGTGACTGCGCGGGCAGTCGGGCCACTACCGTTCCCTAACAAACATAAACTCAAAATGAATACACGCTCCTCCAAGGGCTTCACGCTCGTCGAAATCATGATCGTCGTGGTTATCATCGGGCTTCTCGCCGCGATGGCCATTCCTGCGTTTCAGAAGGTCCGCCAGGCCTCCCAAGACAAGGCGGTGCTGAACAATGCCCGTCAGCTTTCCGCAGCGGCCGACCAGTACTACCTCGAATACGGCGGCTCGAGCGTCGGCAGCTCCAACCTGATCGGCGCGACCAACTACGTGAAGGCGTTGAACACCGTCGCCGGTGAAACCTATCCGACGCAGTTCACGCAGGGCGTCACGATCACCATCGATGGCGTCGCGGGTCTCCGCACGATCACGTATTCGCCCTGATCGTTGTCCGGCGGTCGCCTGAGCTGCCGGCGATGCGCTACCGTCCCGGCCGGGAAGCAATTCCAGGCCGGGATTTTTTTGTCCGGTCCCGGTCCGCGGCCGGCCGCCGGCCTAGCGTGCGGCGGAGAGGAAGCGGTGGATGCCCTGGGCCGCGCGGCGCGCGTCGCGCACCGCATGCACCACCAGGCTGGGGCCCCGCACCGAGTCGCCGCCGGCAAACACCCCGGGCAGGTTGGTCATCTGGTTGGCGTCGATCCGGAATCCGCCCCACTTGTCGAGGCTGAGGGCGGCCAGGTCGCTGTCGGCCGGGAACGGCACCGGATCAAATCCGTAGGCGACGAGGATCACATCCGCCGCCAGTTCGAAATCCGAACCCGCCACCGGCTGGGGCGAGCGGCGGCCGGAGGCGTCGGGGGCACCGAGCGCCATGCGCACGCAGCG
>CAYMSE010000176.1:0-2777 GCA_964392935.1 uncultured Oleiharenicola sp. | reverse complement strand
GACGAACAAGAATCACTTCATCCAGGTCGTGCTCCGCGGTTTGTCGGGTCGCATCGAGGTTGCCGGCCAGCCGTTCGAGCAGGAAATGCCGGCGTTCCGCAACCTGAGCGACGACGACCTGGCGGCGATCCTCACGTTCGTGCGCGCCACTTATGGCGACAAAGCCAACGCGGTGATTCCGGCCGAAATCTTCGAGGAACGAAAGTCGCTGCCCTGATGACACGCGCGCCGGGCCCTTGGTCGCCGAAAGTTCAGTGGCTCAACGAGTTTGCTTTTGACAATTTCGCGAAGCCACGGCTTTGATTCGGAAACCCCGTCACCGCCACATGTTCAACCAACTGCTGGGACTTTTTTCCAACGACATCGGGATCGATTTGGGTACGGCCAACACCCTGGTCTACGTGAAGGACAAGGGCATCGTCTTGCGGGAACCCAGCGTGGTGGCCGTCTATACCAATTCCCGGCGCGTGCGTGCCGTCGGTGACGAGGCCAAGGTGATGCTCGGCCGCACACCCGGCAGCATCACGGCCATCCGGCCGATGAAGGACGGCGTGATCGCGGACTTCGACATCACGGAGGCGATGTTGCGCTACTTCATCCGCAAGGCGAATGGCGGCAAAACCTTTCCCCAGCCCAGCGTCTGCATCGCGATCCCCAGCGGCATCACCGAGGTCGAGAAGCGCGCGGTCATGGAATCCGCCACCCACGCCGGCGCGCGCGAGGTGCACACCATCCCCGAGCCCTTCGCCGCCGCGCTCGGCGTCGGGCTGCCGGTCGACGAACCGGCGGCCAACATGATCGTCGACATCGGCGGCGGCACGACGGAGATCGCGATCATTTCGCTGAACGGCATCGTGTTTTCCAAGTCCATCCGCGTCGCGGGCGACGAGATCGACCTGTCGATCATCAACTACATGAAGCGGGCCTACAACCTGCTCATCGGCGAGCGCACGGCGGAAGAGATCAAGATGACCATCGGCTCGGCCTACCCGCTCGACCAGGAGCTCACCATGGAGGTGAAGGGCCGCGACTCGGTCGCCGGCCTGCCGAAGACGATCCACATCACCTCGCAGGAAATCCGCGAGGCCATGGGCGACACCGTCGGCGCGATCGTCGAGGCCGTGCGCATCACGCTCGAGCGCTGCCCGCCGGAACTCTCCGCCGACCTCGTCGACCGCGGCTTCGTCATGGCGGGCGGCGGTTCGCTCATCCGCGGCATCGACAAGCTCCTTTCCGAGAAAACCGGCCTGGCGGTGACCGTGGCCGACGACCCGCTGTCCGCCGTCGCCAACGGCACCGGCGTGTTCATCAACAACATCGAGGACTACCGCCGGATCGCCGCGGACCTCTGAGCGGAGGCCGGCCTCCCCCGACGGCCCCCTCGCCGCCCGCGCCGTGCTCCCCAAGCGTTTCGACCAGGCCCGCCCCTTCCTCACGCTCGGACTGATCCTGCTGGCGTGGATCTTCCTGCCGTTGGGGGCCAAGGTCTTCACGCGCGCCACGTTCTTCGAGATCCAGGCGCCCCTGACGGTCGCGGACTCCTTCGTGCGCGACCTCCAGACCTTCTGGTCCAACCGCCTGCACTCGAAGGACGAGCTCCTGAAGGCCGGCCAGCAGGTCGCCGGGCTCATCGCCGAGTACGAATACTCCAACCAACGCACGGCCTACCTCGAGGGCGAGATCCTGCGGCTCGAGAACCTGCTGAAGGTCCCCTCGATGCCCGAGTACCGCTTCGAGGCCGCGCGCGTCGCGCGCCGCGATTTCTCGGGTTGGTGGCAGCGCATGATCATCCGCAAGGGCGCGAACTATGGCATCACCGTGGGTGCGCCGGTCGTGTTCGCGGGCGGCGTCGTCGGCCGCATCACGGAGGTGCACCGCTACACCTCCGTCGTCGACCTCGTCACCAGCCCGACGCTGCGCCTCGCCGCCACGGTCGCCGGCGACACGCGGCCGGTCAGCTACCAGGGCGGCCTCAACCACTCGTTTTCCTCGCCCCGCGGCACCGTGGACTTCGTCCCGCTCGACGTCTACGCCACGGCCACGACGCCCAAGCACCTGGTGACCTCGGGGCTCGGCGTGTTTCCGCCCGGCCTCACCATCGGCGAGATAGTGCAGCTCGAACCGAGCGCGGACGGCCTGTTCAAGAGCGGCGAGGTGCAGCTCGACCAGCGCCTCGGCACACTGACCGAGGTCACCGTGCTGATCCCGCTGAACCCGGAGGACTGACATGCGCCGCTACGATCCCCGGTGGCTCATCGTCACGCTGGCCAACCTGCTCCTGTGGTGGCTCACGAGCCTCACGAACCACTACCTCGCGGACCTCGCGGTGCACCTCTACCTCGGCGGCCTGCTCGTGGCCTACGGCGCGCTCCGCCTCGACGCGAAGCACGGGCTCACCGCCACCGTGTTGACCGCGCTGCTCGTGGACGCCGCCGAGCCCGTCCCGTACGGCACGAGCCTGTTCCTCTTCTCGGCCATCCACGCGACCGTGCTCTACGGGCGGCACCGGTTCCCGCGGGAGGGCGCCGTCTTCGCCATTGTGGTCGCCCTGCTCGGCAACCTCTTCCTCTTCATCGCGCTGTCGTTCCTCCTGATCGGCGCGAACCCGCGCCCGGCCAGCGCATGGTTGCGCGTGTTCCTGGACCTGGCGGTGTCGCAGGGCGTGATCGCCCTCATCGGCCCGTGGTTCATCGCGCTCCAGGACCAGGCGATGGAACTCGCCCAAATCCACCCGGAGACCGGCCGCCCGGTGCACCGGTGACGCCGGCAAACGCCAA
>CAYMSE010000175.1:0-6144 GCA_964392935.1 uncultured Oleiharenicola sp. | reverse complement strand
GTGCCGACGCCATCCTCGCGGACCTCGGAGTTTCGTCGATGCAGCTCGATGACCCGGCCCGCGGTTTCACCTACAAGGACGACGGCCCCCTGGACCTCCGGCTCAATCCCACGCGGGCGCCCTCGGCCGCGGAATGGCTCGCGCGCGTCAGCGAGGTTGATCTCGCGACCGCCCTGGCCGAAAACGCCGACGAGCCCCGCGCCGCCCTGATCGCCCGCGAACTCGTCGCCCGCCGCGCGACAACGCCGTTCACCCGCACGCAGCAACTCGCCGCCGCCCTGCGCGACATCCTGCGCCTGCCGCGTCCCGGCCCCGAAGCGGAGCGCGACGACACGCCGGTGCGCCGCGTCTTCCAGGCGCTGCGCATCGCGGTGAACGACGAGTTCGGTGCGCTCGATTTGTTCCTGCGCCACCTGCCGCACGTCCTGAAGCCCGGCGGACGGGTCGCGATCCTCACCTTCCATTCGGGCGAGGATCGCCGGGTGAAACACGCCTTCCGGGCCGGCGTGCGCGACGGACTCTACGGGTCCGCCAGCGCGGAGGTGATCCGCGCCGGGCCCGCCGAGCTTCGCGCGAATCCCCGCAGCTCCTCCGCCAAGCTGCGCTGGGCGGTCCGGGCTTGAGCGGCCACCCGCCTGGGCCCGGTTGCCCCGGGCGCCATGGGCGGGCGGGGCGCGGAACCCGATCTCAGGCCGAGGCCGGGATCAGGTCGTCGACGTTGTCGCTCTCGACGTTGACGTCCGCAAAGAGCCACGACGTGAGGTAGCGCTCGGCGCCCGACGGGATGATCGCCACGATCTGCTTGCCCTTGTTTTCCGGCCGCTTGGCCAGCTGCAGGGCGGCCCAGACCGCCGCGCCGGAGGAGATGCCGATCGGGATGCCGTCCAGCTGGTTCACCTGCTTCGACAGCGGGGCCGAGTCGGTCTCCTTCACGCGGATGACCTCGTCGTAAATCTTCGTGTTGAGGATCGAGGGCACGAAACCGGCGCCGAGGCCCTGCAGCTTGTGCGGGCCGGGCGCGCCGCCGGACAGCACCGCCGAGGCATCGGGTTCCAGCGCGACGATCTTGATGCCGGGCTTGCGCTGCTTGAGCACCTCGCCGACGCCCGTGACCGTGCCGCCGGTGCCGACGCCGGAGACGACGATGTCGACCTTGCCGTCGGTGTCGCGCCAGATTTCCTCCGCCGTCGTCTTGCGGTGGATGGCGGGGTTGGCGGGATTGGCGAATTGCTGGAGGATGACGCTGTTCGGGATCTTCGCCTGCAGTTCCTCGGCCTTGGCGATGGCGCCCTTCATCCCCTTCGGCCCCTCGGTCAGCACGACGCGCGCGCCGAGGATCTTCAGGATCTTGCGGCGCTCGATCGTCATCGTCTCGGGCATGGTGAGGATGAGCTTCAGGCCCTTCGCCGCCGCCACAAAGGCCAGCGCGATGCCCGTGTTGCCGGAGGTTGGCTCGATGAGGACGGTATCCTTGGTGATCTTGCCCGACTTCATCGCGTCGTCGATCATGGCGAAACCGATGCGATCCTTGACGCTCGAAAGCGGATTGAAGAACTCGAGCTTCAGGAGGATCTCCGCCTGCGCTCCGTGGGCCGCGGCCGTGCGGTTCAGGCGCACGAGCGGGGTGTTGCCGATGGTTTCCGTGATGTCGTTGTATATCTTGGCCATGGTGATCGTGGGTTGATGGTTGCGGGTTTAAATCGCGTAGTCGTCGTCAAAGGAATGGGTCTGGCGCAGGCGGAGGCACACGAGGTCCCCCACCTTCAGGTCGAGCCCGGCGAGGGTCAGCCGGGAGGTTTCAACCTCGACGGTGTCGCGGCTCTGCACCTGCTCGAGCGTGAGGCGGGCGGCGGAACCGGCGGCGTGGATGAAGCGCACGACGGCGGCAAGCCCGGGACCGTCGGGCACGTACGGCGTGACCTCGATGTCGTGGGGACGGACGTAGACGCGGCCGTCGGCCTGCAGCGCGGCGCTGCGCGGCGGCGACCCGCCGGCCTGGGCGACCGCCTGCGCCTTCAGGACGTTCACGTTGCCGAGGAACTGGTAGACGAAGGGCGTCGCCGGCCGGTCGTACACCTCCTGCGGCGTCCCGACCTGCTCGATGCGCGCGTTGTTCATGATCACGACCTGGTCGGCGATCTCGAGCGCCTCCTCCTGGTCGTGCGTGACGAACACCGTCGTCAGCCCGATCTCGTCGTGGAACTGCCGGAGCCAGCGGCGCAGTTCCTTGCGCACCTTGGCGTCGAGCGCGCCGAACGGCTCGTCGAGCAGCAGCACCTTCGGCTCCACCGCCAGCCCGCGCGCCAGCGCGATGCGCTGCCGCTGGCCGCCGGAAAGCTGGTGCGGGTAGCGGCCGCCGTAGCTCTCCAGCTGGACCAGCTTGAGGAGCTTGCGGACGCGCTCGCCGATCTCGCCGGACGACGGACGCTCCCGGCGCTTCCGCACCTTCAGGCCGAAGGCGATGTTCTCGATCACCGTCATGTGCCGGAACAGGGCGTAGTGCTGGAAGACGAAACCGACCCGGCGCTTGCCGGCGGGCACCTCGGTGACGTCCTCGCCGTGGAAGAGGATGCGCCCGCTGCCGTGGTCGGCGTACTCCAGGCCGGCGATGATGCGCAGGAGGGTGGTCTTGCCCGACCCGGACGGCCCGAGCAGTGCGACCAGCTTGCCGCGCTCCACGTTCAGGTTCACGCCGTCGAGGGCGGTGAAGGCGCCGAAGGTCTTGCGGATGTTCTGGGCCGTGATGCTCATGCCGTGGCTTCTCCGTTGGCCCGCGACCGCGCGTGGTTCCATTCAATCAGGCTTTTCAAGATGAGGGTGACGAGCGCCAGGAGCGCGAGCAGCGACGACACGGCGAACGCGGCGACGAAGTTGTACTCGTTGTAGAGGATCTCGACGTGCAGCGGCATGGTGTTGGTCTCGCCGCGGATGTGTCCGCTCACCACCGACACCGCGCCGAATTCGCCCATCGCGCGCGCGTTGCAGAGGATCACGCCGTAGAACAGGCCCCACTTGATGTTGGGGAGCGTCACGTACCAGAAGGTCTGCCAGCCGTTCGCGCCCAGCGTCAGCGCGGCGTACTCCTCCTCGCTGCCCTGCGTCTGCATGAGCGGGATCAATTCGCGCGCCACGAACGGGAAAGTGTCGAAGATCGTCGCGAGCACGATGCCCGGCACGGCGAAGATGATGCGGATGTCCTGCTGGTTGAACCACGCGCCGAACCACGGGTGGTCGCCGGCGTTGAGGTAGGGCCCGAACCAGCCCTGCAGGCCGAAGACGAGCACGTAGATGAGGCCCGAGATCACGGGCGAAACCGCGAACGGCAGGTCGATGAGCGTGATGAGGATGCTCTTGCCGCGGAAATCGTACTTGGCGATGGCCCACGAGGCCGCGATCCCGAACAGCAGGTTGGCCGGCACGGCGATGGCCGCGCTGGTGAGCGTCAGCTTGACCGCGCTCAGCGCGTCGGCCTCGGTCAGCGCGGCGAGGAACGGCCCGAGGCCCTTGCGCAACGCCTCGGTGAAGACCGCGCCGAGCGGCAGGAGCAGGAAGAAGCCGACGAAGAGGAACGCCACCGCCATGAACACGACGCGCACCCACCACGGGTTGCGGATGACGCGCGGACCCACCGCCCGGCCGGGGGCGGGCTTCGCTGCAAGGGAAGTGGAGGCGGCGCCGGCCATGGGTCAGACCTGGTAGTAGCGGCGGCTCCATTTCTGGAGCAGGTTGATGAGGAGCAGGAGCACGAACGAGGCGACCAGCATCACGACCGCGATCGCCGTGGCGCCGCGGTAGTCGTACTGCTCGAGCTTGGTGATGATGAGCAGCGGCGTGATCTCGCTGTGCAGCGGCTGGTTGCCGGCGATGAACACGACGGAGCCGTACTCGCCCAGCGCCCGCGCGAAGGCCATGGCGAAGCCGGTGATGATGGCGGGCACGAGTTCCGGCAGGATCACGCGCGTCATCGTCTGCCAGCGGTTCGCCCCCAGGGTTGCGGCGGCCTCCTCGAGCTCCGGCTGCAGCTCGGCCAGCACGGGCTGGAGCGTGCGCACGACGAAGGGCAGGCTGATGAAGGTCAGGGCGACGAAGATACCGGGACGGTCGAAGGCCAGCTTGTCGCCGAGCAGGTCGGTCCAGTTCACCCACGGTACCGCCGCAGTGAGCTTGTGCACGAGGCCGCCCCAAACCGGGTCGAGCAACTGCCCCACCCAGCCGTTGCGCGCGTACACCGCCGACAACGCGATGCCCGCCACCGCGGTGGGCAGCGCGAACGGCAGGTCGACCAGCGCGTCTACGACCCGCCGGCCCGGGAAGGTGTAGCGGACCAGCACCCAGGCCAGGACGAAGCCGAACACCGCATTCACCATCGCCGCCAAGAACGAGATCCCGAAGCTCACGCGGTAGGATGCGAGGACGCGCGGGGAGGCCACGGCGGCGATGAAATCGGACCACGACATCCCGGCGGTCTTCACGAATGCGGCCGCCAGCGGAATGAGCACGATCAGGCTCAGGTAGGTCAGCGTGAAGCCCAGCGACAGGCCGAATCCGGGCAGGATCCGTCGGCGGAAACGGGGAATGGACAGGGCGTGGCTCAAAGGCGGTTTCCTCGGGCGAAGTTTCCCCGGTACGCTTTCAAAGCGCGGCGGATTGCGCAACTGCGGGCTTCAGGCGGGTGTGTCATCGGCGGGGGCACAGCTCGCGGCCTCAGCGGCCGTAGATCTGATCGAAACTGCCGCCGTCGGCGAAGTGGGTTTTCTGGGCCTTCGCCCAGCCGCCAAAGGCCGCGTCGATGGTGAAGAGCTCGAGCTTGGCGAAACTGTCCGGGTGCTTCGCGGCGATCGCGGCGTTGCGCGGCCGGTAGTAGTGCCGGGCCGCGATCTCCTGGCCCTGATCGGAGTAGAGGAACTCGAGGTAGGCCTTGGCCACGGCCTCGGTGCCCTTCCGTTTCGCGACGCGGTCGACGACCGCGACGGTCGGCTCCGCCAGGATGCTGATCGACGGAGTCACGAGCTCGAACTGGTCGGTTCCGAATTCCTGCAGCGCGAAGTACGCCTCGTTCTCCCAGGCCACGAGCGCGTCACCAATGCCGCGTTGCACGAAGGTCGTGGTCGAGCCGCGCGCGCCGGAATCGAGCACGGGCACGTTCTTGTACAACTTCGCCACGAAATCCCGGGCCGCGTCGTCGCCACCGTACCGGCGCCGGGCGAATTCCCAGGCGGCGAGGTAGTTCCAGCGGGCGCCGCCGGAGGTCTTCGGGTTGGGCGTGACGACCGTCACGCCGGGCTTCACCAAGTCGTTCCAGTCCTTGATGCCCTTCGGGTTCCCCTTGCGCACCAGGAACACGATGGTGCTGGTGTACGGCGCCGAGTTGTCCGCCAGCCGCTGCTGCCAGTCCTTGGGAATGAGGCGGCCGTTCTCGTGGAGCGCGTCGACGTCGGCGGCGAGCGCCAGCGTGACGACATCCGCCGGCAGCCCATCGATCACGGAGCGGGCCTGCTTGCCCGAGCCGCCGTGCGACTGCTTGACGGTGACGTCGTCGCCGGTCTTCGCCTTCCAGTGGGCGGCGAAGGCGGCGTTGAATTCGACGTAGAATTCGCGGGTCGGGTCGTAGGAGACGTTGAGCAGCTCGACCGACTTGGCGTGGGCGCCGGCGGCCCCGGTGAGGGCCAGCCCGGCGAGGAGGAGGGAGGAAAACTTCATGGCGGTGCGGGAGCGTGGATTAGAACGAGACCTGGAAGCGGGTGATGAGTGCCTTTTCATCCTGGCGGATGACGGCGTTGGTCAGGGTGGCGGGCGCGCCGGGCGCGCGGTCGAATCTTGTCTGGTAGTAGTCAAAGGTGAAGCGCACGGCCTTGCTGGGATACCAGTTCAGGCCGAGGCCGAACGAGGCCGCCTCGCTGGCACTGGACGCGGCGGACGCGTAGGCGGGGAACGCGGCGTCATCGATCCGGAGGTTGGCGTAGCGGGCTGCGACCTCGAGGGCGCCCCACGTGCCCTTGGCGAGGTCGAAGTTCGTCGCCGGCACGACGCCGGCATAGGAGGAGGTCTCGCCCGTGAGCACGTAGCCGGCGGACAGTTGCCAGGCCTTGTTCTGGAGCTCGGCCAGCTTGCCGGTGGCGCTGGCGCGCACATTGACGGTCGAGA
>CAYMSE010000174.1:0-5225 GCA_964392935.1 uncultured Oleiharenicola sp. | reverse complement strand
ACCTTCAATCCCGACGGCACGCGGATCGAGATCCAGTCGGCGATGCTGTCGGCGAACAACCGGTCGATGAACATCTGTATCGTCCCCGTGCCGCCGGACTGGTTGGCGCGGAAGTACGACGAGCGCCGACACCCGGCGAAGTGAGGCCAGTAGGTCGGGGTTTACCCCGACATGGGTCCGTCGGGCGTAAAGCCCGACCTACAGTCGCGGCTACGCCGTGAGTGAAACGACGCCGGCGCCTACGCGACCGGCTCCGGCACCCGGCGAAGTGAGCACTTGCGGCGACGGCCGGGCGTGATTCGCTCGGCGTCTTCGCGCATGTCCACCACGCCCCGTCGGATCCGTTCGGAAATCGTCCTGCCTTTCCTCCTGGCGGGCACGATCACGCTGTGCTCGGGATTCCCGGCGGCCGTGCCGGAGTCCGGCTGGATCGAGTTCGACAAGCTGGGGCACTTCGCGGCCTACGGCGCGCTGGCGACGGCGATCCTGCGCATACCGGAGCTGAAGCGCTGGCCGCTGCTCGGTTGCTGGTGGGCGCTGGCGCTCGCCTCGCTTTACGGCATGGGCGACGAGTTCCGCCAGAGCCTCACGCACGGCATCCGCACCCCCGACTGGCACGATTGGGCGGCGGACACCGTCGGCGCCATCGTCGCGGTCAGCTGTTACCTCAAGTGGCCTTGGTACCGGAAGACGATGGAAGTGAAGGTCGGCGGGGGGCAGGCGAAGCAGCCGACCGAAGTGGCAGGTGCCAAGTGACGAGTTCCAACGATTGGCCGCAGCTTCTTGTTACTTGATCCCTGTTACCTGCTCCTTCGGAATCGCCCCATGTCCCCCGCGGAAGCCCAGAAGCGAATCGCCGAGCTGCGCGCCGAAGTGGCGCGGCACGACGAGCGCTACTACCGGCTGGCCCGGCCGGAAATCTCGGATTTTGAATACGACCAGCTGAAACGCTCGCTGGCGGACCTGGAGGCGCAGTTCCCGCAGTTGGCGACCGATGAGTCCCCGACGCAGCGGGTGGGCGATGACCGCGTGCAGGGGTTCAAGGAGGTGGCGCACCGCCAGAAGATGCTCAGCCTCGACAACACCTACAACGAGGCGGAGGTGCGGGCGTTTCACGCCCGGCTGGCGCGCCTGCTCGGCACGGAGGAGTTGCGCTACACCGTCGAACCCAAGATCGACGGGCTGGCCATCAGCCTGACCTACGAGCGGGGCCGGTTCGTCCGCGCGGTCACGCGCGGCAAGGGCGACAAGGGCGACGACGTGACGGCGAACGTGCTGACGATCGCCTCCCTGCCACGGGAGCTGCGGTCGGTGTCCGGCACGGTCATGCCCGACCTGGTCGAGATCCGCGGTGAGATCTACCTGACCGCGGCCGAGTTCGAGCGCATCAACGCCGAGCGGGCGGCGGCGGGCGAGGAGCTTTACGCGAATCCGCGCAACACGGCCGCGGGCACCATCAAGCAGCTCGATTCGAGCGAGGTCGCGCGCCGCAAGCTTTCCATCGTCCTCTACAGCCTCGGCCACTGCGAGCCGGTGGTGGTCGATTCGCAGACCGCCCTGCACGAGCGCTTGAAGGCCTGGGGCCTGCCCGCGGTCGAGCGCATCCGGCGCGCGCAGGGCATCGACGAGGTTTGGGCGGCCATCGGGGAGCTGGACCAGCTGCGGCGGGGTTTCGCCTACGGCACGGACGGCGCGGTGGTGAAGCTCGACGACATGGCGCAGCAGCGCGAGGTCGGGTCGACCGACAAGGCACCGCGTTGGGCGATTGCGTACAAGTACAAGCCCGACACGGCGCGCACGCGCCTGAAGGCGATCACGATCCAGGTCGGCAAGACGGGAATCCTCAGCCCGGTGGCGGAGCTCGAACCCGTCCTGCTGGCCGGCAGCACGATCGCCCGGGCCACGCTGCACAACGAGGAGGAGATCCGGCGCAAGGACATCCGTGTCGGCGACCTGGTGGAGATAGAGAAGGCCGGCGAAGTCATTCCCGCCGTGTTGCGTTCGTTCCCGGAGGAGCGCCCGGCGGGCACGCCCGAGTACGACCTGCCGGCGGCGGTCGGACACAAGTGCCCGGTGTGCGGCGGCCGCATCGCCAAGCTCGAGGTGGCGGACGAGGAAGCGCAGGGCGTGGCGTGGAAATGCCAGAATTACAATTGCGCCGCACAGCGCACCGGGCGTCTCGGCTTTTTCTGCAGCCGGCGCGCGCTGGCGATCGACGGCGTCGGCGGTGTCGTGGCGGCCAAGCTCGTCGAGCTCGGCCACGTGGAGGATCCGCCGGACCTTTATCGCGTGCCGCTCGAGACGCTGGCCACCCTCAACCTGGGCACCGCGGAGGAACCGCGGGTGTTCGGCGAGAAGAACGCGACGAAGGTCGTCGCCGCGCGCGAGGCCGCGCGGGCGCTGCCGCTGGAGAAATGGCTCTACGCCCTGAGCGTGCCCGACGTGGGCGAGTCCACGGCGCGCGAGCTGGGGCGGCGGCATCGCAGCTTCGCGGAGCTGGTGAATTCCCCGCTGCTGGCCGCCGTGCTGCGGCGGGCGGCGCTCGAGGACGAGAAGGAGCGCGAGAGTCCGAGCTCCAAGAAGAACCCGCCAAAGGACGAGGCGGAGCGCGAACGGCGCAAGGCCCGGCGCACCGCAATCGACGCCGAGCTCGCGGCGCTGGCGGGCGGCATCCTGGCCGGCGTGCCGTCGGACATCGGGCCGGCCGTCGCGGCCAGCGTGGTGGAGTTCTTCGCCAGTGTCCCGGGCCGGCGGTTGTTGGAGAAGCTCAAGGATCTTGGCATCGACCCGCAGGGCACGGTGCTCGCGGCCGGCGTGTTCACCGGGAAGACCTTCGTGCTCACCGGCACGCTGCCGACCATGAAACGCGAGGAAGCCGAGCAGAGAATTCTCGCCGCGGGCGGCAAGGTGTCGGGCAGCGTCAGCAAGAAGACCAGTTACGTGCTCGCGGGCGCCGAGGCCGGCTCGAAGCTCGACAAGGCGAAGGAGCTCGGCGTGCCCGTGATCGACGAGGCGGAGTTCGTGAAACTGCTGGGTGGCTGAGCGGGGGCCGCCCTGCCCGCGACGGAAGGCTCAACTCCCGCTGAGCCCGGCCCGGCGGGAGCCGGGCCCTCCCGGGCATGGGTGGCGGCTCAGATGTACGGCTGGGGGTCGGGGGCGACCTCGGCCTTGAGTTTCGGCATGCCGTTGTCCACGGACACGGGGCCGGCGCCGCTCACGGCGAAGGTCATGAGCAGGAAGAGCACGAGCGCGGAGAACTCCAGGGATTGCCCGCCGCTCATGAGGCCTTCGGTGCGGTGGATGAAGAGCGCGCCGAGCAGGATGGGAATCTGCACCCAGGCGGCGATGCGGGTCAGCAGGCCGACGGTGAGCATCAGGCCCCCGATGAGGTGGGCGAGGGCGATGTAGTGCAGCAGGATGACCGGGATGATCCACGGGTAGTCCAGACGCTGCAGCAGGGCCTGGACGAAATCCGCGCGCGTGTTCGAGATGATGAAGACGCCGCGGATGAAGAGTCCGAGCCCGAGATAGATGCGGACACAATCGAGCCAGACCTTGGGATGGGCTTCCGCCCATTCGAGCCAACGATGTAGTTTTTCCATGGCAACAGCCTCCGAGGGGTTGAGGTGTCGCGGCGGGCGGCAGGCCCGCCGTGCGCGGTGAACGTACACGCGGGATGGAGCCGCCGTCAAAGGGCCCGTTTGTAGCGAGGCTTGGCGGCGTGCTGACGCGCACCGAGCGTCGGGGCGTAAAGCCCCTCCCGCGCGCAGCGGGCGGCGTCAAGCGCCGCCCCTACAAGGTTTCTAGAACTGCGCGCGTGATGTGCGGGTGCGGCTGGATTCTTCGCGCGGCTCGGAATGGCGCATTCAGGAAACCGGTTTCACGATTCCTGATTTCCGATTCCCGATTTCAAGATTTCCCCTCCGCGCGAAGCGCGGACGCTCAATAGCCGTGGCGCTGGAGCTGGACCTGGAGCTCGCGCTGGAAGGCCTGCACGTCGGCGGGGGCGGGCTGGTAGCCCTTCTGCGCGGTCTCGAGCATGAGGCGGCCGTATTGGTCGAGCGCCCACTTGCCGGAGACACCGTCGCTGAAGGTCACGCTGCCGCTGACGACCGTGCCCGGGCGGGTGATGCGGTCGAGCTCAAGCTTGAGGGTGCTGGCGCCGGCCGGGGCCTCCTCGGGCAAGGCGTCCTCGGGCGGGAGGTCGTCGTCGCCCGGCTCGGCTGCGGGTTCGTCGCCGCCGATGCCGACCTTCTCCTTCAATTTGTCCATGAAGCCCTTCTTCTCCGGGCCGGCGGGCGCAGCCGGATTGCGGGGCGGGGGCACCCCGCCCACGGTGGCCTTGGTCACGTCGGAGGCATCGGTCTTCGCGACCGCGTTCTTCAGCTCGAGCCCGAGGTCGTCGACGAGGAAGCGGACGTCGCGGTACGTCATCGAGATCTTGAACTGTTCGGCGAGCTTCTTCTGGACGGCGGAGAGGTTGTCGCCGGCGGCGACCCACGCGGCAACGGCCTGCTTTTGTTCGGGAGAGAGGGACATGGGGGAGGAGAGTTGAGAGTTGTGGGTTGAGTGTTGAGGGACTCAATCGGTGCGAATCCGAGGGAAAACCACCCGCACGATAGTCCTCGGCGACCGACGCTCAACTCCCAACCCGCGGCACGCCGGAAATCGATCGCCGCGCCGCGGGCGGGGATCCTTCGGCCGCCACGCGGCCTCAGGATGACGCGCCGGCGGCGCGATGCGGATCATTCTGGTTCTGCACTTTCTCGGGATGAGGCCTGCTCGGCGCGGGGTGGATCCTTCGGGCGCAGCGCTTCCTCAGGATGCCGCATCGACGGCGCGATGCGTCACTTCGACAGCTGCGACTTCAGGAAGTCGACGCTGCCGCGGACGGAGTCGTCCTGGTCCATCATGTTCTCGACGGTCTTGACCGCGTGGATGACGGTGCCGTGGTCGCGGCCGCCGAAGGCCTCGCCGATCTCCTGGAGGGAATGGCGGGTGAGCTGGCGGCAGAGGTACATGGCGATCTGGCGCGGGAACGCGATGGCGTTGGGCCGGCGCTTGCTCGTCATGTCGGAGTGGCGGATCTGGTAGTGGTCCGCGACGCGCTTCTGGATGCCCTCGATGTTGAGGCGGTTTTGCGCCTCCTCCATCAGGACGTCCTTGAGCAGGGCCTCGGCGGTGGCGAGGTCGAGCGGCTTGCCGGTGAGCGCGGCGTAGCTGGA
>CAYMSE010000173.1:0-3943 GCA_964392935.1 uncultured Oleiharenicola sp. | reverse complement strand
GACGGTCGCGCGCAACCGGGTGTACGCCTCGGCGGGCGCGCTGTGGGCGGACACCGTGGCGCAGCGGCCCGACAATGCGCGCGCCCACTACAACTACGGCCTGACTCTCGCGGCGGCCGGATCGGCGTCCGCGGCGGTGGGGGAATTCCGCCAAGCCGTCGCACGGCAGCCCAACCATGCGTTCGCGCACTACGAGCTGGGCAAGCAGGCGATGGCGGAGGCGGAGTGGGGCGAGGCGGAGAAGGAACTCTCCGCGGCCGTGGCGGCGGACGCCGGCTTCACCGACGCCCGTGTCAACCTCGGCCGCGTGCTCGGCGAGCTCGGGCGGGGCGACGAGGCGATCGCGCAGTACCGCATGGCGCTGCAACAGCAGCCCGCCGCCGCGGACATCCTCGTGAATCTCGGCGGCGAACTGGTGCGCCGGGGGGCGCTCGACGAGGCGGAAGCGGTGCTCGGGCGCGCCGCCGCGATCGAAGCCACGCTGCCGGAAGTCCATTTTCACCTGGGCCGCCTCCACGAACGGCGGGGCGACGCCACGGCGGCCGAGCGCGAGTGGCGGGAGGCCATCCGCCTGCGGCCGCAGTTCGACGCGACCTGGCTGGCGCTGGGAAACCTGCAGGCCGGGCAGGGGAATCCGGCGGAAGCGGAGGCCAGCTATCGGCAGGCCCTGAAATACGGGGACGCCGCGGAGGCGCACTATGCCTGGGGCACGCTGCTCGCGCGCGAGCGGCGCTTCGCGGAAGCGATGCGCGAGCTGTCGGCGGCGCTCGCCCGCGATGCGGGGCACGTGCAGGCGCGCGCCAACCTGGCCAATTGCCTGCTCGTGACCGGCCAGCTCGACGCGGCGATCGCCGAATACGAGCGCGTGCTCCAGCAGCGCCCCGGCGATGTCGCGGTGACCGAGAATCTCGCCCTCGCGCGCGAGTTGCAGCGCCGGCGACAGTAGCCTCGGCCGGGCGCCCCGCACCGCGGCGCATGTTCGTATTGCGAACATGCGCAAGTCGCCCGTGGTGCAAAAGCCGCGGAACCGCGCGCCCGCCGGGATGTTCGCAATGCGAACTTCGCCGGGCGTCCCGCGGCGGGGGATCCCGCGGTGCCGCATTCCAGCAGATGTTCGTATTACGAACTTGAGCCGAGCGCGGAGGGCCGGAGGGGCGGGGCGGGGTGGGGCGACGCGCCTGGCGGGGCGCGGGGAGGAGCGGGGCGCCGGGCGGGCCACGGGGAGGAGTGGGGCGCCGGGCCAGGCGCGGGCCGGTGTGCGGCGCGGCGATTGGGGCGGGGCGGTTGGCGGCGAATGGGGGCGGGGCGGCGAGCGCGAACTGTCCGATGGCACCCCGGGGTCGCGGGGTTGAATTCACCCCGTTTCGCTGAATAGTCCGGGCTGCCCCCGTTGGCCGGTCGGTCCCCCCGATCGTCCGTCCCCTCCACCCTTGCCCCCATGCTGTTTGGCAGCCTGCACCTCGTCGACCTCGGCATCGTCATCGCGTACCTCGCCGCGGTGGTTTACATCGGCAAGCGCGCTTCGGCCGCGAACACGTCGGAGGACGGCTTCTTCCTCGCCGGCCGGAAGCTGGGCAAGCTGTACCAGTTCTTCCTGAATTTCGGCAACGCGACGGAGCCCTCCGGCGCCGTCAGCACCGCGAGCTTTGTCTACCAGCAGGGCGCGCCGGGGTCCTGGCTGTCGTTCCAGACCGTGTTCATGAATCCGTACTTCTGGTTCATGAACGTCTGGTTCCGCCGCGTGCGGCTCACGACGGTGTCGGACCTGTTCGAGGACCGCTTCGGCAGCCGCGGGTTGAGCCTATTCTACGCGATGTTCCAGATCCTGGTGGCGTGCGTGTTCCTCGGCTTCGGCAACGTGACGGCGTACAAGATCGCGTCGTCGCTCGTGGTGAAGCAGGAGGCGCAGTGGACCGTGACGGAGCGTGCGTCGGTCGAGGGCTACCACGAGATGAAGCGCCTCGAGAAGGAGCTCGCCGCCGGCACGCTGGCGCCCGCGCTCCGGCCGCGGCTCGACCAGTTGCACGAGGCGAGCGCGCGGGGCGAGCTGCACAGCTACATCACCCTGCTCAACAATGTGGTGTTCTTCGTGGGCTTCGCGGTCGTTGTCGGCGCCTACATCGTGAGGGGCGGCAGGGCCGCCGCGGCCGTGAACGAGGGGCTGCAGAGCGTGCTCATCATCGTGTTCTCGATCCTGCTCATCCCAACCGGGCTGCACGCGATCGGCGGCTGGCACGAGCTGAGCCGGAAGGTGCCGGCGCAGATGTTCGACCTGTTCGGCTCGGGCAGCGCGGGGCAGTTCTCGTTCGCAAGCCTGCTGGCGATCCTGCTGGTCAGCATCATCCAGAACGGCGGGCTCAGCCACAACATGGGCATCTGCGGCTCGGCCAAGAACGAGTTCGCCGCGCGCACCGGCGTGTCCGGCAATTACCTGAAGCGGTTCATGATCATCCTCTGGGCGTTCACCGGCCTGATCGCCGTCGCGGTGTTCGGCCCGGGCGGGCTCTCCGACCCGGATGCGACCTGGGGCTCGCTCTCCAACAAGCTGCTCGGTCCGGGCATGATCGGCCTGATGCTGGCGGGCGTGCTCGCCGGCACGATGTCGACGCTGGCCGCGAAAGCGCTGGCGATCTCCTCGCTCTTCGTCCGCAACGTCTACCGCCAGATCTGGCCCGACATTTCCCAGGCCCAGGGCGTCTTGTACGCACGCTGGACCATCGTCGTCGTGCTCGCGCTCGGGGCGGTGTCGGCGTGGCTGATGGGGGATTTCCTCTCGATCGTGAACCTGGTGCTCACGGTGAACATTCCCTTCGGCGCGAGCGTGCTGCTTTCGTACTTCTGGCGCCGCCTGACGGCGTCGGCGGTCTGGGCCTGCGTCGTCCTGTCGACGCTCACGATCCTGGTGGTGCCGTGGACCGCCGGGCAGTTCTCCGGCTTGAGCCGGCACCCGGGCCTGGTGCAGACGAGCGTCAACGCCAACGGACGTCCCGTCGGCGTCTATTTCGCCACCGTGGTGCACGAGGAGGCCGACAACCTGGCCAGCCCGCTCGTCGGCAGCGGGCGCCTCAACGTCGAATGCTGGCTGCTGGCCCGGGCGGGGCTGGATGTCGCGGGCATGTCGCCGAGCCAGCGGCTCACCGCGCAGTTCTTCTTTGACGGCATCTTTCCTTTCGTGGTGCTCCTCGCCGTCAGTCTCCTCACGCGGCCGACGGAGGCCGCGCGCGTGGCGTTCTTCTACGGCAAGATGAAGACCCCCGTGGGCGCCACGCCCGAACTCGAGGCGGCGGCCATGGAGGAGACGCGCCGCAATCCCGCGCGGTTTGACCACACGAAGCTCCTGCCGCGGACGAACTGGGAATTCTGCCGGTGGGATCGCGTCGACACGATCGGGTTTCTCGCCTGCTGCGCGATCTCCGGCGCGATCGTCGGCCTGTTCATCGTGTTGCTGAAGTGGGCCGCGGCGGGATGAACTGGTGGCGGGGATGCCTGTGTGCCGTGCTGCTGCCGTTCACCGCGGGGGCGGCGGAGGATGCGTACCTGCTCACGTACTTCACGGGCAACGGGCAGGACGGGCTGCACCTCGCGTGGAGCGCGGACGGCTATCGATGGGAGTCGCTGGGCGGCGGGCGGAGCTTCCTGGCCCCGACGGTCGGCGCGAAGGAGAAGCTCATGCGCGATCCGTGCGTTGCGCAGGGACCGGACGGCACGTACCATCTGGTGTGGACCTCCGGCTGGTGGGAACGGGGCATCGGTCATGCCACCACGCGCGATTTCCTCACGTGGACCGCGCAGGAGGAAATCCCGGTCATGGCGCGCGAGCCGACGGCCCGGAACTGCTGGGCGCCGGAGGTCCGGTGGGACGACCGCCGGCGGGAATTCCTGATCTTCTGGGCCACGACCATCCCCGGCCGTTTTCCGTCGACCGCCGGCAGTTCGGAGGACG
>CAYMSE010000172.1:0-18135 GCA_964392935.1 uncultured Oleiharenicola sp. | reverse complement strand
CTACAATTTCCTGTTCCTGCCGCGCGAATGTCCGTCCGAGACGATCACCGACATGGAGGCAAAGCTCGCGCGGCTTTAGGCCGAGGAAACGGGATCGGGCGCCGCCCCATAGTAGCCGATGGCCGCCTTGCTCTCCCAGCGGAGGGCGCCGCCGACGCTGAACCGTTTCAGCACCTTGTGGTCGGTCAGGCCGTCGAGGCTGACCTTGGTGCTGAGGCGGACGTTGTACTGGCGGGTCTGGGGGCTGGCCTTGCCCTCGAGTTCACGGAACGCACTGTAGGGGGCGCCGACGAACGCGATGAAGTTGTCCTCGGGGGTCTGGTTGCCGGAGGCGCCGGTGTAGAGCTGCTTCCACCAGAGGCCGTTGGTGTTGCCGGCCGTGGCAACGAGGCCGCCGTTCGCCACGGGCTGGCCGATTCGGGGGTCCTTGAGGCTGGTCCAGATCGGCATGCGCTCGTCGATCCACTGTTGGATCGTGGCGGACACGTTCCGGTTGGTCGACTTGGCATCGGTGATCGAGCCGGAGACCGTCCACCACGGCGTGGGGTTGTAGTTGATCTCGATTTCCGTGCCCTTGGCCTCGACATCGGCGGTGGCGGCGAAGGGGGTGCCGGGATCGAAGAGGAAGGCCTCGAGCTCCGGGGAGATCTTCGTGATCTCGGTCACCTTCGCGCGGGCGTCGGCGTCGGAGATACCGGGGTTCTGCCAGCGGACCCACGCGTCGGCCTGGAAGAGCAGGCGGGCGGGATTGGGCGTCTGGCCGCGCGGCGACATGTCGATGCGGGTGACACGCTGGTTGAACACGCTGGCGTCCGTGTTGCGGGAATCCTTCTGGGTGTTCTTGTAGCGCGTGGCGCGCACGACCAGCTTGCCGTCCATCAGGTTCAGGCCGAGGGAGAAGCTCTTGTCCTG
This sequence comes from uncultured Oleiharenicola sp., assembly GCA_964392935.1. Taxonomy (GTDB): domain Bacteria; phylum Verrucomicrobiota; class Verrucomicrobiia; order Opitutales; family Opitutaceae; genus Lacunisphaera. The sequence continues at coordinate 17,223 of CAYMSE010000172.1, read as the reverse complement.
GCCGGTCGGGTTGGGCAGCAGGTTCTTGTAGAGGTCCTGCGCCGGAGTGGAGGGCAGGAAGCTGTCCGAGTTGTTGTAACCCACCGAGAGGTTCTCCAGCAGATCGGCGGCGAAGCTGGACTTGGCGCCGCGGAGGTTCTCGACGAACTTCTGGCCCTGGAAGGGGCGGAGAATCGCCTGGTAGTTGGTCGTGTGGCCGGAATTGCGCGTCTTGATCGACTGCCAGCGATCCGTGGAGGAGTAGTCGTGGGTGAGGCCGTCGGCGTTGAGGAAGACGTTCACGTCGCCGAAGGTGGAATACACGTTGTCCTCACGGAGGCCGACGGTGGTCACGAGACGGTCCTTGAGGAAATGGCTCTGCATGACGCCGCCGAAGGTCTTGATCGTGACGCGCGTGTTGACGGTGCCGCCGGTGCTGTCGGTGACGGCGCCGAGGCCGAGGCTGGCGTTCTCGCGGTTGAACACGCCGGTTTGGGCGTTGCCCCACACGTATTGGTAGTCGCCGTAGCTGAAGGGTGACGGCGCGTAGTCGACGTTGTTGCCGTTGGCGTCGCCGACGTAGTAGCGGTAGTTGCTCCGGAGGACGTTGACCAAGGTCGGGGTGTTCGCGACCTGGGACTGGTTGCCGCGGTAGACACCGGCAGGGATCCACGATTGGTTGGAGGTCATCACGTCGCGCCAGGAGTAGCGGCGGTTCACGCGGTACTTGTATTCATAGTAGCTGGTGAGCTGGTGCGTGCCGAGGTGCCTCAGCCAGTCGCCGCGCTTGGTGAGATCGAGCCGGTAGGCGAACTGGAGGCGGGAGGTGTCCCAGCGCGCCGGGTCGTACTGCGTGCGCGGCTTGTCGGTGCTGATGTAGGGCCGCAGGAAGTACGGGTTGGGGGTGCCGTCGAGGTACTTCTCGTTGACGTCGATGGCGAGCTGGCCGGAGAGGCCGAGGTCGTTGGCGATGCCGATGAAGTTCCGCGCGTAGCGCTCGGAGTCCTCGCGGAAGAAGTTGGCCTGCAGCGCGAGCGTCTGCGTCTCGTCGTTGAGGAAGACGTGGTCGAGCTGGAAGCTGTAGGTCTCGGTCTTGTCCCAGAACCGGTTCACCGCGGAGATGTTCAGGTTCTCGTAGTCGTAGATCGACTTGTCGCTGACGGTCGGGGTCGTGAGGAAGAGCGGCTGGCTGTTGGAGCGCACGCCGGTGCCGCGGGCGTCCTGGGTGCCCGTGGTCTGCACGAAGCGGTAGGTCTGCGTGGTGTTGGGATTGACCGTCGTGGTGCTGTAGGGCGTGGTGCCGCCCCAGCCGTTGGGCGAGGACCAGTAGCCGATGCCGCCCTGGTCGATGAAGAGCTGGCTGTCATTGAAGCCGAGGTAGCTGGCGCTGAAGTAGTCGATGTTCTGCGCGCCGGTGACGCCGACGAAGTTGGCCGTCGACGGGAAGGTGGCGGCCGTGATGGGGACGCTGGTGAGGCCGTTGACGTGGATGACGCGGGCGACGGGATCCCAGGTCGGCCGGCCGTTCTGGATCCAGTAGGAGATCGTGTCGCGCGGCGGGAGCGAGTTCGGGCGGTTGCCGTAGGCGTGGTAGTAGTTGTAGGCGGCGCTGAGCGTGGTGTTCTTGAAGGGCTGGGCCTTCACCATGAAATTGTAGCGCTCGGTATCGACGCCCGACGGCTTGCGGGTGAAGCCCTCGTGCTGGAAGACCTGCTGGAAGCGGATCGCCAGCTTGTCCTTCCAGAGGACCTGGTTGTGGTCGAGGCTGTTGCGGTAGCCGTCGTAGCTGTCGACCTTCAGCACGACCTGGGTGCGGTCGCGCTGCAGGTTGGCGGAGGAGGGCACCTGGTTGACGGTGCCGGACGGGTTGCCAAGGCCGAAGACGTTGGCGTTGGGACCGCGGCTGATCTCGAGGGCGTCGATGCCGATGGGATCGATCGGCACGCGGCCCATGGTCTCGATGTTGTTGAGCGAGACGTTGGCCGGCGCGATGCCGCGCACGCGGTTCGCCTGGGCCGGGTTGAGCTGCACGTTGTCCGCGATGCTGCCGTTGCGGTCGAGCGAGTAGTCGGTGTAGGTGCCGGTGCCCTCGGAGCCGGCGACGTAGAGGAACACGTCGTTGATGTCCGTCATCGCGAGGTCGGTCATCTGTTCCTTCGTCATGATCGTGACGGAGGAGGCGAGGTCCTCGAGCTTCGTGTTGAAGCGCGTGCCGGACATGGTGTTGGCGCCGTAGTAGCCGCGGTTGTCGGCGACGACCTGAAACGGTGAGAGGACGAGGACCTCGTCCGGCTTCTTGGCGGGTTCTTCGGCCGGCGGTGTCGGGGCGGTCTGGGACCAGACGGGTGGCGTGAGTGCCACGAAGAGGAGCGCGGCTGGCGCAAACCAGCGCAGCGCCATGCGGGGGTGCTTGCTTGGGTTCATTTCCGAGGGGTTACGGTTGAACGTTCGGACGTTGGGGGGACGGGTCGGAAATAGACGATTCGGGGAAATCGAAGCAACACCATTTGCGAACGGCTAGTTCATTAGTGAATTGTGCGGTCACCAACTCCGGGTCAGGGTGGTGCCGGCGGGGCGAACGCGACGGATCAGGTGCGGGAGCCGTGGTACCCGAGGGAGCGCGAGAGATCGGCGGCGGATTTCGTGACGATCGCGGCGATCTCGGGGATGCGCTCGCGGGTGAAACGCACGGTGGAGGCGGTGATGCCGATGGCGGCGACGACGGAGCCGTCGGACGAGTACACGGGGGCGGCGAGGCAGCGCACGCCGAGGTTGAACTCCTCGTCGTCGAGGCTGTAGCCGCGCTTGCGGGTGAGGTCGGCCTCGCGCCGGATCTCGGCGAGCGTCGTGAGCGTGTGCGGCGTGCGTTTCGTGGGCCGGGCCTTGCCGTAGAGCGTCTCGATGCGCGGGTGGTGGAGGAACGCGAGGAGGGTCTTGCCGGTGGACGAGCAGTGCAGCTCGGCGAGAAAGCCCGGCCGCGAGGCGGCGCGCAACGGATGCGAGCTGTCCTGGACGGCCACGATGAGCGAGCGGTCGTCACAGGGCACGGCGAGGTGCGAGGTCTCGTCCGTGCGGCCGGTGAGGTCCTGCAACACCGGCAGCGCCGCGGTGCGGATTTCCGTGCCGGCGAGCGAGGCGTTGCCGAGGTGGATGAGGACGGGCCCGAGTTCGAAGCGGCCCTCGACCTTGCGCACGTACGCCTCGAGCTGGAACGTCGCCATGATCCGCAGCGTCGTCGTGACGGGGATGCGGAGCGTGCGCGCGATCTCGGCGGCCTTCAGGCCGTCGGGATGCTGGGCCAGCAGCTTCAGGATGCGGCAGGCATTGCGCAGGTTGGGGATGACGTAGCGTTCCAGGGCCAGGGAGTCGTCGGAAGGCGGCACGCGATTCATGGAGGGGTGGGAGCGGAAGGCTAGCGCGGCAGGAAATTCCGGCCACGGGAATTTTTTTGTTGCGCTACCATTTCAATGTTTCAACCATGAATGGCAAGTTCATTAGTGAAATTCTTTCGCCCCTGCCTGAAGAAAGAATTCGGACCCAACCCCACCAAACCTATGGATGCTACCCTGACCCTGTGGCTGCGCCTTTTGCGCCACGTCTCCGCGGCTTCGGCCGTCTTCGCGCGCCCGCTCTCGGCGGTGCGCGTGTGTCTCGCCGCCGCGCTCGCCCTGAGCCTGGCGGATTCCGCGTTCGCCCAGTCGGCTGCGACGGGCACGATCGCGGGCCGCGTGCTCAACGTCGGCAGCGGCCGCTACCTCAGCAGCGCGCGCGTGACGGTCGAGGGCACCAACCTCGAGGCGTTCACGGACGACTTCGGCAACTACACCCTCGATGGCGTGCCCGCCGGCGCCGCGAAGGTGCATGTCACCTACACCGGCCTCGACGAGGACGTCGCCACGGTCCAGGTCGAAGGCGGCAAGTCCGCCGCGCACAACGTCGAGCTGACGAGCGCCGAGCGCTACGGCAAGGACAAGGTCCTCCAGCTCGACACGTTCGTCGTCGCCGCCCAGCGCGAGTATGAAGGCGACGCGCTCGCCACCAACGAGCAGCGGTACTCGCCGAATGTGAAGGTGGTCATGGCCTCCGACTCCTTCGGCGCGGTCAACGAGGGCAATCCCGGCGAGTTCCTGAAATACCTCCCCGGCATCACGGTCGACTATGTCGCGGCCGACGTCCGTACCGTCGCGGTGCGCGGCTTTTCCTCGCAGTTCACGAACGTGTACTGGGATGGCATGCGCATGACGAGCTCGGCCTCGGGTTCCAACAACCGCGTGTTCGAGTTCGAGCAGGTCTCCATCAACAACACGTCCCGGACCGAGGTCATCAAGGTCCCGACGCCCGACGTCCCGTCCGACTCGCTCGGCGGCACGATCAATTTCGTGTCGAAGAACGCCTTCGAGCGCCGGGGCGCGCAGTTCAACTACCGCGTCTACCTGAACGGCAACAGCGAGGATCTCGATTTCAAGAAGACGCCGGGCCCCGGACCGGAGAAGACCTGGAAGGTGCTGCCGAATTTCGACTTCGACTACACCCTGCCGCTCACCGACCGCTTCGGCATCGTGGTCACGGGCCTGTCCTCGAACCAGTTCGTCGAGCAGCACCGCTGGCAGCCGACGTGGAATTTCGCCCAGGCCGGCGCGACGCCGACCAATCCCTACCTCCAGCAGTTCCAGCTGCAGGACGGGCCGAAGACGACGAACCGCCACTCGATCGGCACGAAGGCCGACTGGAAGCTCACCGACACGCAGGTCATCTCGCTCGGCTTCCAGAACAACTACTACCATTCCTACTTCGGCAACCGGAACCAGAACTTCAACATGGGCACGAACGCCGTGCCGACCCCGGCCACCGGCACCCCGCTCGTCTGGGGTCCGGACTTCGTCACCAGCGCCACGGGCCGCGGCAGCGTGACCCAGGGCAGCTCGTTCCGCGACAAGTACGGCAACACCTTCGCCGCGAAATTGAACTACACCTACAAGAGCGGCGACTGGACCGCCACCGCCGGCGCGTCCTACGCCAAGTCGCGCACCTGGTACCGCGCCCTCGGCCGCGGCCACTTCTCGAACATCGGCACGACGCTGCAGGGCGTTTCCACCGTCAGCGCCTGGGGCATCAACGGCGACCCGTCGCCCGGCATCGTCTGGACCGCGCGCAACGCCGCCGGCACCTCGATCGACGCAAACGATCTCAACAACTACCGCATCGGCACGCTGCGCGACGACCCGGTCGACGGCCTGGCCGAGATGAAGGAAGGCAAGGTCGACATCGAGCGCCAGTTCGGCCTCTCGTTCCCGCTCAGCGTGAAGGTCGGCGCGGACGTCCGCCAGGAGACGCGCGACAACCGCCGCTACCAGAACGACTACACCTTCCTGGGCGCGGACCACACGGCGAACACCGCCGACGACTCCGCCGGCGCGTACCGCGACCTCCCGTACGCCGGCCAGGATCCCTACTGGGGCGCGGCGCCCATCCAGTGGGTCGATCCCAACAAGCTCGCCGACCTCCTGGTCAGCAACCCGGACTACTTCCGCCTGGGCACCGGCACGAGCCAGACGGGCGTGCAGGCCGAGACCTTCCGCATCAACAACTCCGAGTTCATCCAGGAGCGCGTCTCGGCCGGCTACGTCCAGTTCGAGGGCCGCCTGCTGAACAACAAGCTGCGGTTCCTCACCGGCGTCCGCTACGAGAAGACCAACGACAAGGGCGCGGGCGTGCTCGCCAACGCGGACGCGGTGTGGCAGCGCAACGCGGACGGCACCTACGTCGACGGCAACACGTCGCAGGCCGGCGTCCAGCGCGTGCGGCGCACCGACGCCGGCACCGTCGGCTCGATGGAGGAACTGCGCCTCATCCGCGTGGAGCGCGGGTACAAGGCGGATCGCACCTATGACGGCTACTATCCGAGCCTCCACCTCACCTACAACTTCACGGAAAACCTCGTCGGCCGTTTCGCCTACGCCAAGACGATCGGCCGCCCGGACTACGCGAACATCATCCCGAACACCGACATCAACGAGGATGACAGCGACCCGAACCAGCCGGGTTCGATCACGATCCGCAACACCGCGCTGAAGCCCTGGACCGCGAGCAACTACGACCTGTCGCTCGAGTACTACTACAAGAAGGGCGGCACCGCGTCCGTCGGCGTGTTCCAGAAGAACCTCAGCGATTTCTGGACCTCGCAGGGCGGCGCGATCACCCAGAACCTGATCGACGAGCTCGGGCTCGACAGCCGCTTCCTCGGCTGGAGCGTCTCGACCACCGTCAACGGCGGCGATGCGAAGATCACGGGCGAGGAGTTCAACCTGATCCAGCCGCTCACGTTCCTGCCGGGCTGGGGCCGTTACTTCACGATCAAGATGAACGGCACCCGCCTGCACCTGAGCGGCGCGAACAATCCCGACTTCCGCGCGTTCATCTCGCAGACGGGCAACTTCAACATCGCGTACAGCAAGGCGCCGTTCTCGTTCAACCTGACCTTCAACTACCGCGGCCGCCAGCGCGGCACGACCACGACCGCGTCCGCCTCCCAGACGGGCGCCCAGTACGGCGCGACCAACGGCTTCACCGAGTACTACGCGCCGCGCACCTACGTGGACCTCAGCGGCGAGTACAAGATCACGAAGCGCATGAGCCTCTTCGCCGGGGTGCGCAACCTGTTCAACAAGCCGCAGGTCATTCAGCGCTACAACTTCAACTCGCCGGCCTACTCCTACACGTTCCGTCAGGAGGAGTTCGGCGTGAGCTGCAGCGTCGGCATCAAGGGCACGTTCTAACCCGCGGCGCCCCTCCCACCTCCTCCCGCCGCCCGGGACCCCGCGACCGGGCGGCCTCCCTTCCAAAACATTCGCCAGCCTGACCCTCTCCTGCTGGCGTTAGCCCGTCATGCACTACCGCACTCCGTCCTCCTCCCACCTGGTGGAGACCTACACCACCGAACAACTCCGCGAGGAGTTCCTGGCCGCCGGGCTCTTCGCGGCGGGGGAGGCGCGCTTCCGGTGGTGGGAGACCGACCGCACGATCGTGGGCGGCCTGGTGCCGACCGGCGCGCCGCTGGCGCTGCCGAACCGGCCCGAGCTCCGCTCGGCGTTCTTCCTGGAGCGGCGCGAGGCGGGCGCGATCAACCTCGGCGGCCCGGGCGTCGCCCGCGTCGACGGGACCGACTACCCGCTCGAATCGCTGGACACGATCTACCTCGGGCGCGGCGCGCGCGAGGTCAGCTTTGCCTCGCGCGACGCCGCCCGGCCCGCGCGCCTCTGGTTCATCAGCTACCCGGCGCATGCGTCGTACCCGGTGCGGCACGTGCCGTTCCAGTCGCTCAAGGGCGACCGGCTCGGCCACCGCGAGAACGCCAACGAGCGCACGCTCTACAAGGTCATCTACCCCGACGCGTTCCCGACCTGCCAGCTCGTCATGGGCTTCACCCGCATGGCGCCGGGCAGCGTCTGGAACACGATGCCCGCGCACACGCACCTCCGCCGCTCCGAGGTGTACCTGTACTTCGACGTCCCGGAAAACCAGGCCGTCTTCCACTTCATGGGCCCGCCGCAGGCGACCCGCAACCTGGTCGTCCGCAACTTCGAGAGCGTGCTCAGCCCGTCGTGGTCCGTCCACTGCGGCGCCGGCACGGCCGCCTACAGCTTCGTCTGGTGCATGGGCGGCGAGAACCAGCAGTTCTCCGACATGGACGCGGTGCCGATCGCCGAGATCCGCTGAGCCATGGGCCAGGTCCTCGAATCCTTCCAGCTGGGGGGCAAGATCGCCCTGGTCACCGGGGCCTCGCGCGGGCTGGGCGCCGGGATGGCGGAGGCGCTCGCCCAGGCGGGCGCCGACGTGATCCTCGTCGCGCGGGGCGACCTGGCGGCGACGCGCCGGCTCGTCGAGGCGGCCGGCCGGCGCGCGTGGGACTTCCGCGCCGACCAGGCAAGCCGCGCGTCCATGGACCGGCTGGCCGCCGCGCTCGGCGCGGAACTGCCAGTGCCCGACATTCTCGTGAACAACGGCGGCACCATCCGCCGCGGCGCCTTCCAGGATTTCTCGCAGGCGGACTGGGACGAGGTGATGGAGGTCAACCTCAACTCCGTCTTCCGCCTCAGCCAGGCCGTCGTGCGCCGGTGGCTCGCCGCGCAGCGCCGCGGCAAGATCATCCACATCGCCTCGATGATGTCGTTCCAGGGTGGCATCCGCATCGGCTCCTACCCGGCGGCGAAAAGCGGCCTCGCGGGCCTCACGCGCATGATGGCCAACGAGCTCGCCGCCTCCGGCATCAACGTGAACGCCATCGCCCCGGGCTACATGGCGACCGACAACACCGCCGCGCTCCGCGCCGACGAGGAACGCAACGCCGCGATCCTCGCGCGCATCCCCGCGGGCCAGTGGGGCACCGCCCGGGACCTGGCCGGCGCCGTCGTCTACCTCGCGTCCCCGGCGGCCGACTACGTGCACGGGCACATCCTCGCGGTGGACGGCGGCTGGCTCGGCCGCTGACGGATTTTTCCCCATGAAAACGCGCAACTGCCTCGCCGTGGTGCTGCCGTGGGCCGCCGCCGCGTGGGCCCACGCCGCCGCGCTCACGGTCACGGTGACCCACGACCTGGCGATCGCCCGCCCCGCCGAGACCATCGCCGTGCCCTGGACCGACGTCGCCGCCGCCCTCCCGGGCGCGCTCCTCCAGAAGCTGGTCGTCAAGGACGCCGCCGGGCGCGCCCTGCCGTACCAGGTCACCAACGTCGCCCCGCAGGCCAAGGACCCGGAAGGGAAGGGCGTCGCGTACGGCGAGCTGCTGTTCCAGCACGACTTCGCCGCCGGCGAACGCGCCGCGACGTTCACCGTCGAGCGGAGCGACGAGGTCGCGCCGGTGTTCCCGACCAAGGCCTTCGCCCGCTACATCCCGGAGCGCCTCGACGACTTTGCCTGGGAGAACGACAAGATCGGCCACCGCACCTACGGCCCGGCGCTCGCCGCCCCCGCCGCGCCCGGCTCGGGCAAGGAGGTGCTCGTGACCAGCGGGCTCGACGTGTGGTGCAAGCGCGTGGGCTACCCGATCGTCGACCGCTGGTACAACAAGGGCCACGACCACTACCACAAGGACGAGGGCGAGGGCATGGACATGTACCAGGTCGGCCTCTCGCGCGGCTGCGGCGGCACCGGCGTGTGGGACGGCAAGGCGCTCCACGTCGGCCGCAATTACGCCACTTGGAAGATCCTCGCCAACGGCCCGGTCCGCTCGGTTTTCGAGCTCACCTACGACACCTGGGCCGCCAACGGCGTGCACGTGTCCGAGACCAAGCGCTTCACCGTCGACGCCGGGCACAACCTCGACCGCATCGACAGCACCTTCCTCGTCACCGGCGCCAGGGAGGTCACCATCGGCCTCGGCCTCAACAAGACCCCGGCGGACAAGGGCCAGGACGCCAAGGTCGCGACCAGCCAGGTGGCCGCCGACGGCGCGCTCACGCAATGGGTCGTGCAGAAGACCAACGGCGAGCTGGGCACCGCGGTGATCGTGCCCGCGGACGCCTTCGCCGGCTTCGCCGAGGACGACCGCAACCAGCTGGTGCTGGCGCGCGCCGCCTCGGGTCGCGCGCTCACCTACTATGCCGGCGCCGGTTGGTCCAAGGCCGGCGAATTCACCTCGGCGGAAGCCTGGTCCGCGTACGTCGCGGCCTGCGCCGCGCGGGCGCGGTCGCCCGTGCACGTCACCACCAGCCGGCAGCCATGAGATTCCGCCTCGGCCTGCTCCTGGTTGTCGCGCTCGGCGGATTGCGGGCGGCGGACGACCCCACGCCCGCCCGGGCGGAGGTCCTGTCGATCATGGAGCGCGCGGCCGACTGGCAGCTGGCGCATCCGAGCCGCTACCAGCCGCACGAGTGGCACAACGGCGCGTTCTACGCCGGCGCCATGGCCCTGGCGCGCGTGAGCGCGAGCCCGCGCTTCCGCGACGCGATGGTGCGGATCGGCGAGGGCCAGGGCTGGAAGCTCGGCCCGCGCCCCTACCACGCCGACGACCATTGCATCGGGCAGATGTACGCCGAGCTCCGCCTCGCGGGCGGCGACGACCGGATGATCGCCGGGCTGCGCGAGACCTTCGACCGCATCCTCGCCCAGCCGCGGTACGTCGGGCTCAGCTTCAACGAGGCCCTCAACCCCGGCCGCCTCGACCGCTGGTCGTGGTGCGACGCGCTCTTCATGTCGCCGCCGGCGTGGCTCCGCCTGTGGAAGATCACGGGCGACCGCCACTACCTCGACTACGCCGTCGCGCAGTGGTGGGAGACCTCCGACTACCTGTACGACCCGGACGAGCACCTCTACGCGCGCGACAGCTCGCTGTTCGAGCGCCGCGAGAAGAACGGCCGGAAGGTCTTCTGGAGCCGGGGCAACGGCTGGGTGATGGGCGGACTCGTGCGGATGCTCGAGTACCTGCCGCCGGACCATCCCGCGCGGCCGCGGTTCGAGCAGCAGTTCCGCGACATGGCGGCGCGGGTCCTCGCGTGCCGGCAGGCGGACGGACTCTGGCGTTCGAGCCTGCTGGATCCCGCGAGCTACCCGATGCAGGAGACCAGCGGCAGCGGCTTCTTCTGCTATGCGCTCGCCTGGGGCGTGAACGAGGGCCTGCTGCCGCGCGCGACGTACCTGGCGCCCGTGCTGCGGACCTGGGCCGAGCTCACCAACTTTGTGCAACCCGACGGCCGGCTGACGCACGTGCAGCCGGTCGGCTTCACCCCCGTCACCTTCGACGAGAACTCGACCGAGCCCTACGGCGTCGGCGCGTTCCTCCTCGCGGGCAGCGAAATCCTCCGGCTGGCGCGCTAGGCGCCGGCCCCCCTCCTTACCCCGATGAAAACCCTGTTCCGTCTCCTGGGCCCGGCGCTGGCGGCTGCGACGCTGCTGGCGGCCGCGGAACCCGCGAAGTTCGATGGCTACACGCCGGTGGAGTGGTCCCGCCGGCTCGCCGACTCGGAAATGAAGCGCCTCGGCAACTCCCTCGAGGCCGGCGGCGCGAATCCCCGCGCGCGTTGGGACTATTCCCCCGGCGTGCTCGCGCTCGGCCTCGTCCGCCTTGGCGAAGCCACCGGCGAAAGGTCCTACGTGGAGTTCGGCACGCGCGCCGTGGCCTCGCACGTCAACCCCGACGGCACCATCCGCGGCTACAAGGAGGACGACTTCAACATCGACAACATCCCACCGGGCAAGGTGCTCCTCGCCGCGCTCGCCCGCGGCGAGCAGAACGAGGCCTGGGTCGCCGCCGTGAAGGCGCTGCGCGGGCAGATGGCGCGGCACCCGCGCACCAGCGAGGGCGGTTTCTGGCACAAGAAGCGTTACCCGCACCAGATGTGGCTCGACGGGCTCTACATGGCCTCGCCGTTCCTCGCGCAGTACGCCGGGCTCTTCCGCGAGCCGGCGCTGTGCGACGACGTCGCGCAGCAGATCGTGCTCATGGACCGCCACAGCTACGACCCCGCCACCGGGCTGTACTGGCATGCGTGGGACGAGGCGCACGCGCAGAGCTGGGCGGACCCGAGGACCGGCGTCTCGCCCAATTTCTGGAGCCGCGCCATCGGCTGGTACGGCATGGCGATCGTGGACTCGCTCGACTACCTGCCGGTGAGCCAGCCGGAGATCGACGAGATCGTGAACATCCTCAAGCGCCTCGCCGACGGCGTGGTGCGCTGGCAGGATCCCCAGACCGGCCTGTGGTGGCAGATCACCAACGGCGGCGACCGCGACGGCAACTACCTGGAGGGCTCCGGCTCGGCGATGTTCGTGTACACCCTGGCGAAGGGCGTGAACAAGGGCTACCTGCCGCGCGAGAAGTACCTGCCGGCGATCCTCAAGGGTTACGCGGGCCTGCTCCACACGCTGGTGAAGACGAACCCCGACGGCACGATCCGCCTGACCCGGATCTGCCAGGGCGCCGGCCTCGGCTACATGATGGCCGACGGCAAGACCCCGCGCGACGGCTCGTTCAAGTACTATGTCTCCGAGCCGATCGTGGACAACGACCCCAAGGGCACCGGGCCGTTCCTGCTCGCCGGGATCGAGGTCGAGAAACTCCTGGCCACCGCGGGCCGCCCGCTCGCGATCCGCGGCTGGGAGTCGCTGCCCGACGTGCTCGCGCGCATCAAGGCCCCCGAGTTTCCCGCGCGCGACTTTCCCATCACCGAGTTCGGCGCCCGGCCCGGCACCGACGCGACCGCGGCGCTGCGGGCCGCCATCGGCGCCTGCGCCCAGGCCGGCGGCGGCCGGGTCGTCGTGCCCGCCGGGGAGTGGCTGACGCGCCCGCTCCAGCTCCTGAGCAACGTCAACCTCCACGTCGCCGCCGGCGCCACGCTGAAATTCTCGACCAACCCCGGCGACTACCCGCTGGTGCTGACCCGCTGGGAGGGCATCGAGTGCCTCAATTACTCGGCCCTGATCTACGCCCACGGCCAGGAGAACATCGCCGTCACCGGCGAGGGCACGCTCGACGGCCAGGCCGACTGGGACACGTGGTGGAGCTGGTGCGACAAGCGCCAGGGCGCCGTGAAGCAGAAGCCCGCGCGCGACCGCCTGCTGGTCATGGGCGAGACCAACGTGCCGGTCGACCAGCGCGTGATGGGCGAGGGGAGCTACCTCCGGCCGAACTTCATCCAGCCGTACCAGTGCCGCAACATCCTCATCGCGGGCGTCACCCTCGTGCGCTCCCCGATGTGGGAGCTGCACCCCGTGCTGTCGCAGAACATCACCGTCCGCGGCGTGAAGATCTCGTCGCACGGGCCCAACAACGACGGCTTCGACCCCGAGTCGTGCCGCGACATCCTCGTCGAGGACTGCGTCTTCGACACGGGCGATGACTGCATCGCGATCAAGTCCGGCCGCAACAACGACGGCCGGCGCGTCAACGTGCCCAGCGAGAACATCGTCATCCGGCGCTGCGTGATGAAGGACGGCCACGGCGGCGTCGTGCTCGGCAGCGAGTGCACCGGCGGCATCCGCAACGTCTTCGTCGAGCAGTGCGAGATGGACAGCCCCAACCTCGACCGGGCGCTGCGCCTCAAGGACAACGCGGTGCGCGGCGGCGTGCTGGAGAACGTCTTCATGCGCGACGTGAAGATCGGCCGCGTCGGCGAGGCGGTGCTCACGGTCGACCTGCTCTACGAGGAGGGCGCCAAGGGCGCCTTCATGCCGGTCGTCCGCAACGTGCAGCTCGAGCGCATCACCAGCAGCGGCAGCCCGCGCGTGCTCTTCATCCGCGGCTTCCCCGGCGCCACCATCGAGGGCCTCCGGCTCACGGACTCGGTGTTCCGCGGCGTGACGGAAACGGACGTTGTGCAGCACGCCGGAACGATCACATTCCGGAACGTCGAGATTACCCCCGCGAAGGCCGCGCGCAGCCTGAACTCCGTCCCGGCCGACAAGTAAACCCCTCCTCCCCGAACCCCGCAACCGCATGAGCAAGCTCGCAGCCTTGAACGAGCAGGTCGGCCGCTACCGCTGGACGATCTGCGCCCTGGTGTTCTTCGCCACCACCATCAATTACCTGGACCGGAACGTCCTCGGCCTGCTGAAGCAGACGCTGTCGGACGGCGGGGTCTTCGGCGCGGACAAGGCGGACCAGGAGCTGAACTACTCCACCGTGGTGATCTGCTTCCAGGTCGCCTACGCGGTCGGCATGCTGGCGGCGGGCCGCTTCATCGACTGGGTCGGCACCAAGGCCGGCTACGCCTGGTCCCTCCTCGGCTGGAGCGTCGCCGCCATCGGCCACGCCTTCGGCCACCACACCTGGAGCTTCGGCTTCTGGCGCGCCGCGCTCGGCTTCACCGAGGCCGGCAATTTTCCGGCGGCCAACAAGACCATCGCCGAGTGGTTCCCCAAGAAGGAGCGGGCCTTCGCCACCGGCCTCTACAACTCCGGCGCCAACATCGGCTCGATCGTGGCGCCCCTCTGCGTGCCCTACATCGCCTCCGCCTGGGGCTGGGAATGGGCCTTCGTCCTCACCGGCGCGATCGGCCTCGTCTGGCTGGCCTTCTGGTACAAGCTCTACGCGCCCCCCGCCGCCAAGCTCCAGACCGGGCACCTGCAGCAGGCGGAATACGATTTCATCCACAGCGACCAGGACGAGCAGGTGGCGGAGAAGGCGGACGCGTCCGCCGCCCGCGTCTCCGGCGCCCGCCTGCTGACGTTCCGCCAGACCTGGGCCTTCGTGCTTGGCAAGTTCCTGACCGACCCGATCTGGTGGTTCTACCTGTTCTGGCTGCCCGCCTTCCTCGGGGGGGAGAACACGCGCAAGATCAGCGCCTACCTCGCGGCGCATCCGGACTACACCGGCGACAAGAACGACCTTCCCGGCGTGATCAGCTGGCCCCTCGCCGTCGCGATCGTCTATTCGATCGCGACCTTCGGCTCCATCTTCGGCGGCTGGCTGCCTAAGCAGTTCATCAACGGCGGCATGGACGCCAACAAGGCGCGCAAGCTCTCGATGTTCATCTTCGCGCTCTTCCCGCTCACCGTGCTGCTCGCCTCGCGCCTGGGCGCGATCAACACCTGGCTGGCGGTCGGCACCATCGCCATCGCCTGCTCCGCCCACCAGGCGTGGTCGGCCAACATCTTCACCACCGTCTCCGACATGTTCCCCAAGAAGGCGGTGGCGTCGGTCACCGGCCTCGGCGGCATGGCCGGCGCGGTCGGCGGCATCCTGATCGCGCGCGTGGCCGGGCTGGTGCTCCAGCACTTCACCGCCCTCGGCAAGGTCGAGCTGGGCTACGGCATCCTCTTCGTGATCTGCGGCTCCGCCTACCTCGTGGCGTGGATTCTCATGCACCTGCTCGTGCCGAAGTTTAAGCAGATCCAGCTCAACGGCGCCTGAGCCGGACGCCGGCCGTGACCGCGGTTTTCCATCGTTTCGGCCCGGCTGAAGGCGGTGCGCGTTGTCCCCGACGCGCCCTCTGCAGGCGGAAATTGAACCGCGCGTTGGGGACAACGCGCGCCACCGCGAGCAGCGTGATTCCTTCCGTTTTCCCATGAGTCCTCCGGCTTCCGTCGCCACCGCCGCCCCGGGCGGCGGCCCCGTCACGCGTTATCGCTGGGTCATCTGCGCGCTGCTCTTCGCCGCGACCACGGTCAACTACGTCGACCGCAACTCGCTCAGCGTGCTCAAGACCATCCTCGAGCGGCAGCTCGACTGGAGCGAGGCGGACTACGGCTGGATCCAGTTCGCCTTCACCGCCGCGTACGCGACGTTCCCGACGCTGCTGGGGCGCGCCATCGACCGCTACGGGGTCAAGGTCGGGCTGGCCGCGGCCCTGATCATGTGGTCGAGCATGTCCATCGCGCTGGGCCTCGTGCACACGGTCGTCGGCTTCGCCGTCGTGCGCTTCCTGCTCGGCGTCGCGGAGGCGGCCAACTTCCCGGCTTCGATCAAGGCCATCGCCCTGTGGTTTCCCCAGAAGGAGCGCGCGCTCGCGACCGGTTTCTTCAACTCGGGCACCAACGCCGGCGTGATGATCTCCTTCGGCACGGTGTGGCTGGCGGAGCAGTTCGGCTGGCAGTGGGCGTTCGTCACGATCGGCGCGATCGGCTTCGTGTGGCTGGCCTTCTGGAAGTGGGGTTTCGATTTGCCGGAACGGAGCCCGCACGTCTCGTCCGCCGAGCTGGCCTACATCCGCGCGGACCAGCCGCCCCCGGCGGCGACCCTCCAGCTGCCGTGGACCACGCTGCTGCGCTACCGGCAGATCTGGCCCTTCCTCATCGCCAAGTTCCTCACCGACCCGGTGTGGTGGTTCTACCTGTACTGGCTGCCCTCGTACCTCTCGAAGGAACGCGGCCGCGACCCGATGAAGAGCGCGCTGCTCCTCGTCCTGATCTACACGGGCGCCAGCCTGGGCTCGGTCGTGGGGGGCTGGCTCTCGGGCTTCCTCATGGGCCGCGGCTGGCGCGTCGGCGCCGCCCGCTACGGTGCGATGCTGCTGCCCGCCGTCCTGATGCCGCTGTCCATCGTGGCCTACGGCACGACGAGCTTCGCGCTGTGCGTCGCCCTGATCAGCCTCGCCACCGCCTGCCACCAAGCCTGGTCCTGCAACGTGTTCACGTCGGCCACCGACCTCTTTCCCGCCAAGGTGTCGGCCTCCGTCGTCGGCCTCGGCGCGACGACCGGCGGCATCGGGGGGATGTTCCTGACCCTGCTGGCGGCCATGACGATCCAGTGGACCGGCAACCAGCGGCTGATTTTCCTTTGGGCGGGGCTGATGCATCCGCTCAGCCTGCTGATCTACTGGTTCTGGCTGCGCGCGGATTTCACGCCGGCGGACGTCGACGCCCCGCCGGACATTGCCCGCGCCAGCGTCCCGCTGCTCGCCACCGGCGGCCTGCTCGCCGCGGCGGGTGCCGGCGGGGGCGGATGGATCTCCGCGCATTGGGCGGCCTGCGTCGCCGCCGCCAAGCTCTCCGGCGCCGCCCAGGGCGCCACCGCGGCCGCGGGCATCGGTCTCATCGGCCTCGCCCTCCTGTACGCCGGGCTGCCCCGCAAGAATCCTGCCGCACCATGATCCCACGCCACGTCCTGCCCGTCCTGTTCCTGGCGGTCGCATCCGCTTCGGCGGCCGTCCGCTGGAACGCCGTCAACAAACAGCCGCCCGCGTGGTACGCCTCCGCCGAGGCGCGCGCCATCGCCGCGAGCGTCCTCCAATACCAGACCCCCGAGGGGGCCTGGCCGAAGAACCGCGACATGACGCAGCCGCCGACCGCCGAGTTTCTCGCCGACGAAAAATTCGACCACCGGGCGTCGACGATCGACAACGACGCCACCACCACGCAGCTCGAGCTGCTGGCGCGCGTGCTGGCCGCGGGCGGCGACCCGGCGCTGCGCGCGGCCTTCGACCGGGGCTTCGACTACCTGCTCCGCGCGCAGTACGCGTCCGGCGGCTGGCCCCAATACTTTCCGCTGCGCCAGGGCTATTACACGCACATCACCTACAATGACGACGCGATGGTGAACGTCCTCCGGCTGCTGCGCGACGCGAGCCGCGGGAAGGAACCGTACGCCTTCACCACCGCGGCGCAGCGCGCGCGCGCGGCGGCGGCCGTGCAGCAGGGCGTCGCCTGCATCCTGCGCACACAGGTGCGGCAGGACGGCCGCCTGACCGCCTGGTGCGCGCAGCACGACGAGACCACCTTCGCGCCGGCCTGGGCGCGCAACTTCGAGCCGCCGTCGCTCTCGGGCCAGGAAAGCGTCGGCATCGTCCGCTTCCTCCTCGGCGAGCCGCAGCC